>JAJDAX010000033.1 GCA_029261615.1 Nitrospinaceae bacterium | reverse complement strand
CGTGAGGAAAGTGGGGAACTTAAATTCACGTCTCGATGTGCCTTTCTTCTCATGCTTGTAGGGCTGGGAACGGGTTTCCTGTCGGGCATGTTCGGAATTGGTGGTGGGATTGTGATCGTTCCGGCGTTAGTAATGTTTAGTAGTATGCCGGTTCACCGTGCTGTTGGAACTTCGTTACTGGTAATAGTATTGATAAGTATTTCCGGGGTGGGGTCTCATTTCGTGGCAGGCAGGGGAATATCGCTGGAGGTGTCTGGTTTGTTTGTGCTTGGAGGAATACTGGGTCTTATTCTAAGTAACCAGGTGTCTAAACGAATTTCAAGTTCCATGCTTCGGAGGGTATTTGCGGCGGGCATCGTAGTTGTTGCGATATTTGTCGTAAGCATGGCTCTTGCGTAATTAATTATACTTTAGGGAAAGACCATTTTTATAAACTGTTACAAGAAGATGCCCGAAAGTCTATGGGTGATTTTTTAATAAGTGGGCTGATGAATAACCCAAATGGTCTGGTTTTCTTCTAAATTTTTAGTTAATTCTTCAGTTAGTATGGGAATGTAAAAAATGGGTGCGTTAAGGATGAAATACTTAAATTACTTGAAAGATTTTCACGACTAAAAGGATCATACTATAGAGAGATATAATGATTGGAGGGGTATTATGATTCGAATTCGATTACATGGACGCGGCGGTCAGGGGATAAAAACTGCCAGCCAGATTCTCGGAACGGCGGCTTATTTGTCCGACTTTCAGGCCCAGGATTTTCCCCTCTATGGAGCCGAGCGAAGGGGCGCACCGATTGTTGCTTTTACCCGGATCGCGCCGGACCCGGTTTTGGAGCGTGGCCCCATCAGTCGTCCGGATTTGTTGCTGATCGGAGACGAGTCTCTTCTTGATGATAATCAGGCCGCTCCCCTCTGCGGAGCCGATGCCGATACAGTTATTTTTATAAACTCGCGAGAAGATGCGGGTTCGCTAAAAAACCGACTGGCCCTTAATGCCGACCCTGCAACTCTAGACCTTACGGATTTATGTTTTAAGGAATTGGGGCAGGGCAATATCCTGAGTTCAGCTTTGGCTGCTGCCGGTGCCCGCCTTCTAGGCAACATTCCGTTAGACAAATTTGTCGATGCCATGAAATCCGAACTGACCCTGCAGGGTCTGGCGCCTGATCTTATGCAGAAAAACGTTCGATTAGCCGAGGACGTTTACAAGGCGTTGCCGGCGGTTTCCATCAAGGTGCGGGATGCGGTTGACCTGGAACCCAGTACGTTGGTCCAGCTGGAACAGAAGCGAGTGGAGGATTCTGCCCCCATCATTCTGGCCCCGGGCAACATGGCATTGCGAAAAACCGGAAACTGGCGTACGGAGCGACCAATCATTGATTACAGTCACTGCAACAAATGCCTGATCTGTTACGCACGATGCCCGGATGGGGCCATCCGCGTGGGAGTTGATGGTGAGCCGGAAATTGATTACGACCATTGCAAGGGATGCCTGATCTGCGCTCGTGAATGTCCTGGGCACTATATTCAGACAGTCCGTGAATCCGAGGTACAGAAATGAACGCGGCTAATAAAATGATGCTGACGGGAAACAAGGCCGCCGCCTGGGGTGCCCGGCTGGCGCGTGTGGAATACATTCCTGCATTTCCTATCACTCCGCAGACTGAAATAGTGGAAACGCTTGCGCAATGGTTTGCTGATGACACGCTACGCGGCAAATTCACCAATATGGATTCTGAACATTCCATGTTCATGGCTGCGGGTGCAGCGGCTGCCACCGGGGTTCGCGTCTTCACGGCGTCTTCCAGCCAGGGGATCCTGCATGGTATGGAATCGCTTTACACCATTATCGGCTGGCGCAGCCCCATGGTTCTAGTGAATGTTTCCAGGGCGCTGGCGGCACCCATCACACTGGAGCCCGACCACAACGATGTCATGAGCACACGGGATGCGGGGTTGATTCAGCTACACGCCGAAACCTGCCAGGAGGTTCTGGATTTTATTCTGCTTGGTTACCGCATCACGGAACATCCGGAAGTGTGCCTGCCGGTTCTGGTCAACATGGATGGTTTCTATCTGTCGTTCACCCGCGAGCCGGTTTTGATTCCAGATGAGACAGAAGTCCGACAGTTTTTACCGGATTACCAACCGATGCAGCCGGTGTTTCAAGCATCGAAACCCATGGCGCGGGCTTCAGCGGTGTTCGGTGGAGCAACGTACATGTATTTCAGAATTCAACAAAATTTGGCGGCACGTCGTGCAGAGTCTGTATTTAAAGAGGTCGCCTCGGAATTTGGCGAACGGTTTGGGCGGCATTACGGCCTTGTGGAATCGTTTCATCTGGAGGATGCCGATTTTGTATTCGTGATGAGCAACTCATTCGCCACCAAGGGAAAAGCGGCCGTTTTGCAGCTCAGACGGCAGGGTATCAAGGTGGGGCTGTTGAAACTGAGGCTGGTGCGGCCTTTCCCGTCCCAGGTTATCGCCGAGGCGCTGAATGGCCGGAAACGGGTTGCGGTGATTGATCAAAATCTGTCGCCCGGTGCGGGAGGCATTCTGTATCCGGAGATTGTGACTGCCCTTTATGATGCCCCGGACCGGCCGGAAAAAATCCTGTCTGTCATTGGTGGGCTTGGAGGGAAGGACATTCACGAAAACGATTTCATGTCCATCATTCGGCATCTGGAAAAGCCGGAAGCGGAGCCTCCGCTTTTTCTTTACAGTGAGGCGGATTTGAAACAATTTGAAAGAATTCAGAAAATTGCCAGATTTCCCAAAGAGGAGCCTGCGACATGACGCATCTCATCCATGAACATAAAAAAGTTAAAGACCTCCACTCAGGTGAAGGTTTGACCCCCGGCAGCCCGCTGTGTGCCGGATGCGGCGGTCTGGAAGGTTTGCGTCTCGCGATGAAAGAGCTGGATGACAAGGTGCTTTTGTGCAATGCAGCGGGATGTTTTACATTACTTTCTATCTATCCGTTCACCCCGCTGCAGGGTTCCTGGTTGTACACCACCATGGGCGCGCCGGTACCTGCGGCCCAGGGTGTTCGCGATGCTCTCGATATTCGTTTGCAGCATAAAGGTCTTGATCCGAAAGAAGACCTGCAAGTCATGGTGGTGGCTGGAGATGGCTCTTCTTATGATATGGGACTGGGGCCAACGTCCGCCGCTTTGCATCGTCACCTGGATTTTATTTATTTTTGCTATGACAATGAAGCCTATGGAAACACCGGGTTCCAGTTATCGGCGTCTTCTCCTTTTGGCAGTGCCACGCAGACTGCTCCTTCCACGAGTCCTCACCCGGCTGGAGCGGAGCTTGAGAGAAAAAACCTGTTCGAAATCTGGAAGGCGCACAACCCAACGTATATTGCCACCGTTTCCCCTCGTGAGCCAATCGATCTGTCAAACAAGATCGCTCGTGCCCGTGAAATGAAGGGACCACGGTTGTTTATTTGCCTGTCTCCCTGTCCCACCGGATGGGGGTTTGATCCCAGCGAAACCAATACCATTGCAAAACTGGCGGTGGATACAGGAATGTTTCCATTAAAGGAATATTTTGAAGGCAAAGTGGTCCACACAAAAAAGCCGCGCCGCCGCGTTCCAGTGGAACAATACATGGAGATGCAGAAGCGGTTTCACCACTTGTTTAAACCCGAAAGACAGGACACCCTTCTCCGGAAAATCCAGGAAGGTGTTGATGAATATTGGAGCCATGTCGAATAAGCCGTCGGTTTATTTAAATCAGGCGGGAGCGTACGCCGGTATTCTGGAGCCATTTTTCCGACCGAATCGGGTGGTGGTTTTCGGTGCCTGCCCGAAGCCGGGGAATCTGGGCTGGCATATTGTTGAAAGCTTGAAAGCTCAGGGGTTTCCGGGAAAAGTGATTGCCGTGCACCCTGAATATCCAGAACAGGAGGGCGGCGGTTTTCGTTCCCTTGATGATTTGACTGAAAAGCCTGACCTTGCGATTGCCGCAGTATCGGCCAAAGCCACTGTGTCTCTGATCGAGTTAGTGGCACAAAGAGGAATTCACCATATGATTGCGGTCAGTGGTGGTTTCGCAGAAACAGGAAACCGTGACCTGCAGGAAGAAATGAAAACCATGGCGCACCGCTGCGGGGTCCGCGTGGTTGGTCCGAACTGCCTGGGAATCTTCAGTGCTCCCGATCGGTTCAACAGTTTTTTTCTGTCACCAAAGGAACTGCATCTACCCAAGCCAGGTTCCATTGCTTTGATTTCGCAGAGTGGAGCGTTTTTATCCATGATGCTGAATCAACTTGCGGAACGGGGTGTTGGGGTACATCGTGCAATTAATTTCGGTAACCGGGTGGATGTCGGTGAATGCGATGCCCTGGAAGCCTTTGCAAACGATCCGGAGGTCCAGGTTATCGGACTCTACCTTGAAAGCTTTCAGGATGGAGGGCGTCTTTTCGATCAGGTACGGGCCATCACGCCGCATAAGCCGGTGTTGATTTACAAAGGCGGGAAAGGGCAAAGTGGAGCCCGCGCCGCCCAGGCGCATTCGGCTTCTCTGGCAGGTTCCTACCCGGTGTTTCAGGCCATTTGCAGACAGACGGGAATGATAGAAGTATTCACTCTGAATGAAATGATCGATGGACTTCAGGTAATAGCACAGTCGGCACGCCCTCGCAGCAATCGATTACTGGTTGTTTCCAATGGCGGTGGGATGGGGGTTTTGATGACCGATTTATGTGAGCCCTTTTGGAAGATTGAGCCGCCATCTCCTGAGGATCAGGACCGGTTAAGACTAATCCTTCCCGAGTATTATTCTTTGGAGAACCCGATTGACCTGACGGGGTCGGGTGAAGATGATCAATGCATCGCGGTGTTGAACCAACTGCTTGGAACAGAATCGTATGACGCCCTGCTGTTGGTTCTGCTTCCGGGGACAGCCGGTATCACCCCCGGAATTGCGCAAAAACTTAAGGACTCGCTTCCTTCCGGGTTTCCGGTGGTAGTGGGAGCCTGTGGTGATCAACTGTATGATGCCATCAGAAATCAACTGTCAGCGCTTTCCATTCCGGTTTACTCGTCCGGAGAACAGGCTGCACAGGCGGTCAATATGTTGCTCAAGACCCAGCCACCTTCAAGAAATGAATCCATGGAGTTGAAACCTCCGGTTAATTTTGATCCAGCACCTTTGCGGGGATGGTTGCAGGAGCAAGCGGAAGTGCCGGGTGAAATGGAGCTCAAATCTGTTCTGGAACAATGCGGAGTTTCCGTCCCGCGCAGACTCCATACGAAAAAAAATAATCTACAGGAAGTGCCTGCCGCAACCGGCTTTCCTATGGTGCTCAAGGTGAACCGGCCGGATCTTTTGCATAAAACAGAATTGAATGCGATTCATCTGAATATTGAAGATCGGGAAACTCTGTTGCGAATCTGGCAAGAAATGAATACCGCCTGGCCCGACACCGTCTGGGCGGAAGAACAGGTCTCACCCGGTCTGGATGTCCTTGTCGGCTTGCATCGGGATGAAACATTTGGGACCATTCTGGTGATGGGAACGGGTGGTGAGCATGCTGAAATTTATGAAGATGTAGAGCGAATGCGTTGGCCTGTCTCCATGAAAGAGTTCACGAAACTATTTCAGCAGACCCATGCAGGCCGCATTGCCGGCGGTGTCCGTGGGAAACCGCCCTTGAGCACTTCCACCTTGTTCGGATTTATCATGCTGGTAGCGGACTGGATGCAGTCGGAAACGGCGATTTGTTCCCTGGATTTTAATCCGGTTCGTCTTTATTCTGATGGTTTTCGGGTTCTGGACGCCAAACTTACAATGCTGACTGGAGATGAATGATGCATGCCCACTTTATTGATGAATATGCTGATGAATTTGGTCCGGAAAAGATCGTCCACATTTATGAACCAAAGTCCAAGCTCAAGGCGATTGTGGTGATCGACAATATTTCCATGGGACCGGCCGTAGGCGGATGCCGGATGGCTTCCGATGTGACCACACAGGAAGTGTTTCGTCTGGCACGGGCCATGACCTTGAAGAATGCCATTAATGGTTTGCCGCATGGCGGTGCAAAGTCGGCGATTCTGGCTGATTCCCGGATCGCAGACAAAGAAAAACTCATGCGTGAGTTTGCCCAGTCGATCAAGGAATTGACCAGCTATATTCCAGGGCCGGACATGGGTACGGATGAAGCCTGCATGGCTTACATTAAAGATGAAATCGGTCGCGCAGTGGGTCTGCCAAAAGTGATTGGCGGACTGCCGCTGGATGAACTGGGGATGACCGGTTACGGCTTGGCGGTTGCCGCAGATGTGGCTTCGGAAAAAATTAAACTACCCTTGAAAGGCGCGCGAGTGGTGATCCAGGGTTTCGGAAACGTTGGCAAAGCGGCTGCAAAGTACATGCTGGAACGTGGAGCCAAGATCATCGCTACCTGCAATTCCAAAGGCGCGGTTTACAATCCGGATGGACTCGACATTCCCCGGCTGAAGGAGGTCATTTCCAAAACCCAATCCGTTCAGGAATGGAACCTGGGTCACCCCATCACTCATAATGAAATGCTGGCACTGGAGTCAGATATCTTCATCCCGGCCGCACGGCCGGATGTGTTTGATGAAAGCAACCAGCATCTGTTAAAAACCCGGCTTGTTCTGGAGGGGGCGAATATCCCGATGACGCCGCAGGCGGCAAGAATGATCCATGATCGGGGTATCACCATTATTCCGGATGTGATCGCCAACGGCGGTGGCGTTATTTGTGCGGCGACTGAATATCAGGGCATGTCTGAGGGGCAGGCTTTTGAGCGGGTCAAGTCCTCGGTGAGTCGTAACACAGAGGAAGTCTTGACACGGGTTCGCGAGGAAAAGTTGTATCCGCATGACGCGGCACGCCTTATGGCGCGGGAGCGAATATTCAAGGCCATGCAATACCGGGGGCATATGTGAAGCCTGAAACAAACTCAACAGTCGGCATTACCAATTGAGAAAAATCCCATTCATTTTGATTTGAAAAGGCTTGGTTTGAAAGGGGCA
>JAJDAX010000032.1 GCA_029261615.1 Nitrospinaceae bacterium | reverse complement strand
ACCAAGACGAATATGCAGGCTGTCGTTTTGTACAATTTTGAAACGGAGTTTATTGTCTTCAACAATATAAAGAGTTCCAGCATCTGCCTGTGTAAACTGTCGAGCCTGATCCACAATGGTTTCGAGCAAGGCATTGAGATCTGTAACACCGGAAAGGGCTCGGCCTATATCTGTAAGTTTTTTTATCTGCTCACGCAGATGATCGGCATAACTCGTAACCTCACCAACGATATTATTCAGAACTACGTTGAGGTTCTCGTCATTCGAAAAATTTTTATCCAGAGGAGTCCCGGAAATATGTTTCCCTGAATCATCCATACGTTCGCTCAGAAATTGTGTCCCAGATGTATATGATTGAATTTGGGATTATTATCAAGGAAATTGAGCGTAAAATCAAACCCCGGAAGGATCGACATACGGAAAAGGACCATATAATCTTATTTTATTCGAATCACGGATTATCCAGAAGTTGAGGTTCTGAGCTTAACCAGATTTTTGAACCGCAAACATTCACAAAATCCGGGTTATCTGATTTGAACATTTCAAGGTGCGCATCCTTCAAGTTTTCTGGAAGTGTAGGGCTATCACCAAACAATTCCTTTTCTTCAGAGACAATACCCTTAATAAAGTTATCAACACCCTCGCTGGTCGTCACATTCTCAAAATATGATTGAATCAAAGGATCCGCCATGGCTTTATTGTCACGAAAAGTCTTGCGCAAAAGTAATTTAATCCCTCGAGATGAAAAGGACTCAAACAAACCAGCGCGTACGCAGGCATGCATGGATTTCCCTTTTTCCAGAGTCCACTTCTCAATCGCTTCTTTAGAATACCCCATGGCCCCATAGCTGCCCAACTGATGACGCGTTTTATAGAATGTGGAATAAGCAACAATGGTCCCCACATCAAATCGTTCTTCAAGATGTAGAAGGGGCTTGAATGAGAGTTGATTAGAATGCTCTATCTGTTCAGGTGTTGAATCCTTAATAGGAAACCCCACTGCACCCAAGGCAGTTGCATAAAACAAATAATCAAATTTTTTCCCGGCGGCGGCTTCAATTTTTGACAAACAATCTTCAGAAGTGATGTCACCAAAAATGGTCACATCAGCCCCTTCAATAGGTTCATCTGTAGGGGCCTTGGCATACCAATTCGCAATGATTTTGGCCTCACTCCCAAAATGTTCCCGAAAGGCTTGCAGGGCAGCGGTTCCCATAACACCACTACCGCCAACAATTACGCATGTTGTCATTTAAAACTCCTGTCATTTGCCGTTCGAATTAACCCCTGATCCCAATAAATTTTTCCAGATCAGGAGCCTCCGTAGTTTTCATCAATATCCCAGAAGGGTGCCTGGGCATTTTCAAAAGATGCCTTTGAATGATTTGGATCGGATTCTAAAAAAGAATCGACATCTTTAATTATTTGGTGAGCCTCCCTTAGCGTTTTTTCAGTGCTCATTTTTTTCACCTGATTCCAAAAGTCCTCATACCTTTCAAAAAATTGACTGGATAATTGAATGGTTTTTTGAACTGAAACAGGGTCCAGCTTTCTATTATGATTCTCATTAAAATAGTAAGTGTACTTAAACCAAATGTCGACTTCGGCTTTGTTTTTGCCGTGAATCTTAAATTCCTTACGGACTTCTTCTTCCGTCCTGTTTTCCAAAAACCCATTGATATAGGTAGCAAGATCACTGAAAGGAATCCCATTGAGAGAATCACAAAGATAGTGAAGTGAATGAAGAAGTTGTTCAAGCTTTGAATCCACCTTTAGTGCCGTTACGGAATCTTTCTGGAGATCAGTTCTCCCTTCAAACCTGGCCCAAACTCCACCGTCCTCTGTGACTGAAAGCAGCTGTTTTTGGAGCGGCATAAGGGTTTTCAGGCATTCTTTTTCCTGAGTCGCGGCAAAAAGCCACACAGGGCTGATCAATAAAAACAGGGTCAGCAACAATGGAACTAAAATGGTTTTAGTGTGAAGTTTGGAGTCCATAGGCTATGAAAGAATATGGAATGGAAGACAACCTTTATTTAAACTTTTACAGTTTAGCCAATATTAAGTCAACGCCAAATAAAATGCCCCTGACTCAGCTTATCTTGACAACTAACAAAATGTTAAACTTTTAAAATCCATTGGACTATGAACTACTTCCAGGAGAAAAAAATGACAAAAAAGGTATTGGTCCCACTGGCCCCAGGTTTTGAGGAAATCGAAACCATCACCGTGGTCGATGTACTCAGAAGGGCTGGTGCAAGAGTGACTTTAGGCGGTACCGAGGAGGGGCCTATAAAAGGCTCCCGGGGTGTTCTGGTCATGCCGGATGCTCCTTTGAATATGCAGTCTCCTAATGATTTCGATATGATTGTTCTTCCAGGGGGTCAACCCGGGACCACCAACTTAACCAACAATCCAGCCCTTATTCATTTTCTTAAAACAATGGATGGAGAAGGAAAATATATTGCAGCGATTTGTGCAGCACCTCTTGTCCTCCAGAAGGCCGGATTAATAATAGACAAGGAGATCACCTCCCATCCTTCAGTGGAAGGACAGCTTGAAGCAAAGAAATATTTAAATGAGCGAGTTGTGGTTGATGGGACATTCTTGACCAGCCGGGCTCCGGGAACTGCCCTGGAATTTGCCCTCAAACTGGTTGAAGTTCTGTTTGATTCGGAAATGGTGGAAAAGGTCAATGCCGGGATGCTTGCCCGGATTTGAATGTTTCAATATTTAGCATGGCAGGTGCGTTTAAAATATGCATATATTGCCTAAATAAAAAAATCCAAACTAATTTTCAAACATCAATATATTAACAGGATGCTCCCATTGGCAATTTTTGTTAAATTTTAGGACTAACTGAACTAGAGGCCCCCATGTACGTCAATATATCAAGGAGCAAACATTTAATAAACAATCGACGCTACGCGAAAAAAGC
>JAJDAX010000031.1 GCA_029261615.1 Nitrospinaceae bacterium | reverse complement strand
ATTACTATAGTATCCTCTGCTTTAAATTAAAAGGGGAGGAAATCCCTGATAAAAAGAGGCTTGTGTGGGGTGGTCCTTTATGCTTAAATTATCATTCTTTTTGAGGACATGGCCTTGCTTTGATTCAGGGAGCACTGAACTGTTTTGGATGCTCGGAGTTAAATGCAAACGTGATATCGGTCTACTCATCCTTCCAACCTTAAAACCTCTTTAAACCCATGGCTTCAGAAAACCCAGTTTCAAGAAAACAATTGTTAAAAGACGTCGATCCTGTCTACCAGGCCAGCAGTAAACTGATGGAACGGCTGGTTGTTAACAAGGTCCCCTTGTTTACCCTTCTCGGGATTCTCGTGTTCTCAGCGGCGGGATTGGGGATCTATCAAAAGCAAGAGGCAAAAAAGATTCTCGCTATGGAGGGCCTGGTGTTTGAAATGGAGCAGATACGGAAGAATGCCAAGGATAAATCAGGCGATACGGTTCTCAGTGAGTTGAAATCCAAGTACGAGGAAATTTCCGAGGGGAAACAAAAAAGCCGAGGCAGACTCCTGTTGGCAGACTCCTTTTTTCAGTATGAAAAATATGATGATGCTGAAAAAGCGTATTCCGAGTTAAAGAGCAATACAGGAGGGGATCTCCTGACTGTGGATCTGGCTCGGAGAGGGTTGGCGCACGTTCAGGAGGGTAAAAAGGAATACAAGAAGGCCATTCAAACTTACAAATCGATTATAGACAATCCGGGCCCCTTACCGGTATTCTATGTATATCTTAGTCTTGCCAGATCTCATGAGTTGAATGGGGATGTGGAAAACGCCAAGTTGGTATTGAGGGATATCGAAGCCAAGTTTCCCGAGCATGCCGATCTTGAAAGGGTCAAACTCCAATTAAAGAAACTGGAGGGAGGATCCTGAATCTTTAAAAAAGGACACATCGGGTGAGCATTTTTCCTTTTAAACAGAGAAAGTTGTTACCCGGCCTGCTACTCGCCTTCACTCTCCTCATATTTCCGACAGTCGTCGGAGCAGTTCCCTTTATAAGCAAAGACACCGAACGTGAAATGGGTCAGAATGCCGACCCTCAGGTAATTGCCCAGTTTGGCCTTTATCCAGATAAAGAACTCCAGATTTATGTGAATCAGTTAGGGCAGGATCTGGTTTCTGCGCTCAACAACCCCGAGTTCGAGGACTATTTTTTTAAGGTCGTCGACAGTCCCGAGATCAACGCATTCGCTCTGCCGGGTGGTTACATTTATGTCACCCGCGGTATCCTGGCTGTCATGAATAATGAAGCCGAGTTAGCCGGGGTTCTCGGGCATGAAATCGGCCATGTTGTCAATCATCACGGGGCGGAACAGATGGTCCGCAGTATTGGAGCTCAAATACTCGCTATCGGCGGAGCCATCGCCAGCCCCAAGAACGCAGGTCCCTGGCTGGCTGTGAGCACCCAGTTATTCACGACGATTAATATGGGCTACGGTCGCGAAGCCGAACTTGAGTCGGATGCCCATGGGCTGATGAACGCTTATGAGGCAGGCTACGATCCAAAGAGTGCCATTAACTTTTTTCGGACCCTGCGTCAGCAGGAGATTATGTCCGGCCAGTCCTATCATAGTTTCCAGGCCACTCATCCGGACACAAAAATCCGGATTATCAAAGGGGACTCTTTAGCAGACACCATCGTCAATCGAGGCAGTAAAGTTACCAAAAAGAACCGTGAAAATTTCTTGAAGAAAATTGATGGGTTGATTTATGGAGGCAAGCGTCATTCCAAAGACCGCAAGCAATACAAGCCCGAGTATATCGACATTTATGAAGTCAAAGCTGGAGAGACCTTCAATAGCATCGCCATTAGTGAGCTTGAAGACGACCAGAAGGATCTGGATATCGCTATTCTCAATGGTATGCGGATCCAGGATAAGCTGGAACCGGGAACTTTGCTGAAACTGGTTCGAAAGGGCAAGCCGGAAAATAAACAGATTCTTGACCTCAAACCGGATCTGGCTCGAAATGCTGTTAAAAAAAGAAAACGTGAGTTTCTTTTCAACTTTTCAGATTAAACCTATCCTCTAATTCCGGGATTGATGAACGATTCCGACCCCACCCTCGTTCTTGAGAAAGCCTGCACTGTACACCTGAAGCCGGAAGGAGAAATCTGCAACCGTCTTCAGAAGGGGAGACAGGTGCATTTGGTTCAGCGCAAGGGAGGGTGGGGGAAAATCACCTGGCGTAACGGGAAGAAAAAAGGCTGGATCGATCTTAATCTGCAAAATAAAAAAACCCGGAAGGCGAACCTTCCGGGTTTTTAAAACTTCCAATTAGACTTTTTTACGCATTCTGCGAACCAACGAAGTTCAAGGCAGAACCCGCATTGAACCACTGAATTTCTTTTGCATTCATGGTGTGATTCACTGTGAGCTCATCGGACGATCCACCCTCGTGAGTGACCACCATTTTAACCGGCTGCCCCTCCGTCAGTTTGTCGAGATCCTTGAACGATATTTTGTCCGTTTGCTGGATCTTGTTGTAGTCATCCTTGTCCGAGAAAGTGAAGGGCAGGACACCCTGCTTCTTCAGGTTGGCTTC
>JAJDAX010000030.1 GCA_029261615.1 Nitrospinaceae bacterium | reverse complement strand
GCATAGGGTAAATCGAATTCAAACACCGGGCTTTTCTGAGTCTGGTTGACTTCAAAGTCCAGTTGATATCCTGAGGCTGTTTTTTTTGTTGATACGGTTCCCAATTTAATTTGAGGAGCGCCTTTTGATGAAATCCACTGGCGGAAAAAAGCCGAAAGGTCCTGTCTTGAATGAGCTTCCATTGCTTCTTTTAAATTTTGATAGCCTGCTCGTTTGAAAATATTTTCAAAATAAAAATCGTGCAAAGCATCGAGAAAGGCTTTTTCTCCGATCCGATTGCGTAGCATATGCAGAACCATCACGAGTTTTCCGTAACCGACAGCCTGTGTGGTCATGTCGGTGCGGGATTGGAATTGGCTTAAGGGGAAATCATTTTCTGGAGTGACGTAATTGCCGTATTTCATCAGTTCCTGAAACCGGTAATGGTTGCCTTTTCCATCAAGGTCTTGCATGAGATGGTCGGCCAGGTAGGTGGTGAGTCCTTCGGACCAATTTCCTTCTTCTCTGTTAATGTAGGCCCCGTTGCCCCACCAGTTGTGCAGAATCTCGTGAGGGTAGGAGGTGTGTAAGATAAAAGGAAAACGAATCACCCGTGAGCCGAGCAGAGTGAACGATGGCATGCCGTAACCGGTTTGCTCTGAATTTTCAACCACGGCGAATTTTACAAAAGGGTAACTGCCAATCAGTCGTTGGTAGAACGGGATGTATAGTTTGGCTGTATCCAAATAACGCTTTGCCAGCTCAGGGTTCTCATCTCGCAGAAACACTTGCAGGTCAATATCTTCCCACCGGTCGTTATATTCCTGGTATTGGTCGGTGATGAGATGGATTTCCTCCATCGGGTCGTCGCATTTCCAAAGAGTGGAGATGCGTCCCCCGTTGTCGATGTGAGAGATGCGTTTGCCTTCACTGACCACTTCCCAACCTGGCGGGGTGGTGGTCTGCATTTCAAAGATGACTAGTGGAGCCGAGTTACCAGTTTCGATGACAGGATAGAACAAGCTGCTTTCGCCTAGGAAAACTGTGTGAGCGGTTTCCACCTTGTTGTCTTCGCCTGTCTCCTGAAGGTCACGGAAAGGGCCTCGATAACGAAATTTAAACTGAACAAAGTCTGGCCAGTCGGAATCCTTTGGTTTGAAAATTTCGATCCGGTTTTTTGAAGACTTTCCGTCGCCTGTCCGGGTTGCGATTGTTTTCCAGTTACCCTGATGCGGAATATCGACCGGGTCGATTTCAAATTGACCGTGCAGCAGAAAGACAAAAGAGGGTTCGTTCCATTTGCCGGGATAGAGCGTGAGGGTATCTTCTGCGGATAAGGTTCCGAGGTGAGGTTTTAGTTCGATGGATAGTTCGTGCTCAACCGGTTTCTTCAGGCCTCCAGCCTCCACTTGAAGAGGAAGCTGGAGGAATCCCAGAAGAAGGAAGAAGCCGGTGAGGCAGTATAGACTCCGGTAGCGTTTCAACAAGGTACGACTAATTTACTTTGTGACCGCGTTGGCGCATGCATTTCCGGTAGTGATCTTTGTACTCGTTGCTGGCAAGAACTCCGCCGAGCACCGCGCCACCTGCCGCGCCACCGGTTGCACCGTAAATCGCTCCGTGTTCCTGATTACCGCCTTCTTGCACGGCTTCAATCAGAACGCCGGTGGCGGCTCCGAGTATGCCACCGTAGACGGCACCCTTGGCGACACCTTCGGCCACGCTGCCAGCCTGTTCCATCGCATTGACCTTGCAGGACGCGTCGTCCATTTTGTAGATAGTCTGGTAACTGGGCGCGTTGGAATCAATTCTTCCATGGTCGCCAGGCCTTTTGCCATGTGTCCTGCCGTATTCAATCTCAACATCCCGACGAAACTCATCCTCGTGTTCATAATATTTGTAACCCCTGCGGCACTTCTTTTCCCATCCTGGCGGGATCTTGTTTTGCTTGGCGAGTCCTGGAGGCAGGCCGCAGTCTCGTGCCCAGGCGGGAAGGCGACGGTTGTGGTAAGGCTTCCATTTTGCGTCATGGTAGTCGTAATGATGATTCTTCCCATGTTTTTTGTGTTTATGCTTTTTGTGTTTTTTATTTTTCTTATGTTTTTTGTGGCCTTTTCCACGGTACCCATCGTCGTCGTCATCATCGCCGTCGTGATTTTTTTTCCAATATTTTTTATTACCTTTCCCTCTGTGACCACCGCCGTCATCGTCATCATCGTTGTCTGCCAGGATTAAATAGGGAGACTGGCTTGTCTCCGCAGCCAGAGGAACATCAGAATAAAGATGACCACTGTATAGCGATTCGTTTTGATTTAATTCGGTAGGTTCCTGGTTTGTTTGGGGTCCGTAAGCCAAAGCCTGACTTGTGAAACCAAACAAAATGGCAAATGTGATGACTAGGCAGTTCATTTTCATTTTAAGAGGCCTTTGGTAAAAGGGACGATGCTAACTGTATAGTATTCATTGTAAGAAGGTTGCGGGATCAAAATCCACTAAAAGTTTTTTAATCTTGCAAGAACGCTTTCAAGAACGCTTTTATCAGAAGAATTGCCTTCGTCTTATAAGATTGATGCGAGGTCCGCACGGTCGCCCGCGTAATGTAGCAGCGCCTGTTTTAGCAACGCGTGTTCCGGTTGCGATAGATCCGGGTCTTGTTTAACCAGGGCAAAAGCTTCTTTGCGTGCCGGAGCAATAAACTCCGCATCTCTTATCAGATGGGCGATTCTTAATAAAGGAAGACCTGATTGACGTGTGCCCATAAAATCTCCCGGTCCTCGTATATTCAGATCTTCTTCTGCGATGAGAAATCCATCCTGCGATTTGACCATGGCGTCGAGCCGGCGTTTAGCCTCTGGTGTGATGGGATGGTGCGCGACCAGCAAGCACTGTGATGAGAATTTCCCCCGTCCGACGCGACCACGCAACTGATGCAATTGGGCGAGCCCGAACCTCTCAGCGTGCTCGATCAGGATGGTGGTTGCGTTGGGCACATCGATTCCGACCTCGATGACCGTGGTGGCGACTAATACCTGAATACGGCCATCTTTA
>JAJDAX010000029.1 GCA_029261615.1 Nitrospinaceae bacterium | reverse complement strand
GCCTACCTCGAGCATGGCTGGACCGTGCATTACATTGCAGTCGAACCCTACCCGTATAAACATAAAAAACTGATTCCCCACATCCTGCCACTGCCCTTCAAACGTCACGACACACCCTGGTTCTGGGCCAGCTTCTTTTTATTATGCCCACTATATGCACTCTATATTGGAAAATCGGTGCAACCAAAACTCATCTCCGTTTTTTCTCCCCCTTACGCCTGGATTTGTGGACTGCTGAAATTTTTCCTTAAAATACCAATCGTTGTTTTCCTGCGCACAATCCCGAACGATTCGTTGTATTCCTACAAACAAGCCAGCTGGGCTAATAAAATTGAGCATCGGTTAAATGAAAAAGGTGTTCAACTGGCAGACTTGGTTATTGCAAACTCCAATACCGTTCTAAAGAGAACAAAAGAGAAATACAGTGAACTCACAAAAGCAGCAGGAGTAATTCCCAATCACTTGCCCGACTTCTCCGTAGACCGACAAAATTCCCGAGTGTTTTTAAATACAATTTTTGGAATAAAAGACGACGAGTTTATCGTCACCACTACTGGAAGGTTTCACAAAGGAAAAAATATTGAGATTTTATTTTCCGCTTTGTCTCGAATTGAAAACAAACGAGTAAAGCTGCTACTACTGGGTGATGGGGAGGAGAGTGACGAACTAAAAACTTTGGCCCGGGAGATGCAACAGGAATCAAGAATCATTTTTTCAGGATGGCGCGATGACATCCCATCCCTTTTACCCGGAACCGACCTCTTTATTCTGCCTTCACTTAAAGAGGGCATGTCCAATTCCCTGTTGGAGGCAATGGCTTGTGAGGTCCCCTGTTTCATTAGCGAGATCCCGGAAAACCAGGAAGTTATTTCCCGGCATGACCAGCAATTTCCCCCGCATGATGCCGAGCGACTGGCACATATGATCAATCGAGCTATGGAAGAAACGTATTATTATGATCAAATTTGTAAGCGGACAAAAGAAGACGCTGACCGGTTTCGTTTCGATTGGAAAACCCGTGTTGTAAAAGCAGTCCAGCCTTTTCTTAAAAAATAATTTCTACGCTTTAATATTTAGGCGGGTGATGTAGTTAAGTGTTTCCCTGGAAGACCGACCGGTAACTTCTGGTAGTCTTTGGGCAACGTTTTCCCACTCCTTCGAATTAGCATTCTCAACCCGCTGCATGGCCTTTGAGATATTCCCAATACCCGCGTTATATGCAGCCGCGGAAAAACGCCAGGCCTCTCCCTCTTCGACACCTTTCTTTTCAAACTGCGTGTGAAGCCATTTCATATATCGGGCAGAGGCATCCAGGTTTGATTCCGGGTGCCAAACCGAGCCTTCTTTTTTATCTGGACCAATTCGTAGTCCCAATTCCTTTGCAGTTTCCGGCATCAATTGGCCAAGTCCCATGGCTCCCCTTGGACTCACCGCTGTCGAATTGAATTCGGACTCGATCCAGATCATCTTTCGAAACAAGCCTTCTGGAACGCCATGTCTTCTGGCCGCTTGATTGGCCAGAAGCGGAACCGACCTTGGAGTGTTTCTCTGGTACTGCTCGATTTGTCCCTGTTTGAGGTTTTTTGGATCGAAAGGAGATAAATCTGAAGGTTTAAACTTCCCTTCTAAACCCAGTTGCCCGGCTAATAAATCCAACCGTTGTTTTTGACTGCCAATCGGTCCGTTCTGGGAAAGCTCGGCTGGGAAAAGTGATGCATTGAGAGATGGGGATAACCCTGAACGGCTTTTCTGCAGAAACACCTCAAAAATCTGGGCGATTCTCTTATTATCGTTAACTGACGAGCCACTGATCAGAGCTTTTAAAAGCTCCATCGAACCCACTTTTTCAGGAAACATGACCGTCCATTTTTTGGCGAAGTGATAACATGCCATAAACAAAGCAAGCCCTGTGCCAAATTTGAATCGGGCACTAATCCCTGATTATTGAAAAGGTTTGCCGGGGGGACCGTACGTACTGGATATTATTTGCGACAAATGACTGACGCTTAAATCTGAATTTTAAATTCCGGCAAATTTAGCCTGTTGGTCGGCCAGGTAGGAACTTCTGACAAGTGGCCCGGATTCTACGTGATCAAACCCGGTCGATTTTCCCACTTCTTTCAACTCCGCGAAAACATCTGGATGTACATAGTCAACCACCTCCAGATGCTCCCGAGTGGGTCTTAAATATTGTCCGATAGTCAGGATGCGGCAACCGGCATCAAATAAATCCTGCATGGTTTGAATAACCTCGGCTTTGGTTTCGCCATGGCCCATCATGAGTCCACTCTTGGTCACCAACCCGAATTTTTCTGAAGAAATTTTCAGGGTATTCAAAGACCATTCATAACTGCATTGGGGCCGGACAATATTCTGCAAAGACCTCACGGTTTCAATGTTATGAGAAAGGACATCCGGCCCGGCCTCACAAACAGTAGCAATGTGTGTTTCATCTCCACGAAAATCCGGAATGAGTGTTTCAATTTTAAGTTCCGGGCAAGTTTTCCGGACTTCCCTAACAGTCTCAGCCCATAGACCGGCTCCCCCATCTGGCAAATCATCCCGGTCCACTGAGGTGATGACCACATAGCGAAGTTTAATTTTTGCAAGCAGAGCAGCAACTTCTCCAGGTTCTTCCAGTCTTGGCGGCTGAATGTGACCCGTGGGAACATCACAAAACCGGCAAGCCCGGGTACAATGGTCGCCTAAGATCATTATGGTAAGCGTTCCTGAATTCCAGCATTCCCCAAGATTCGGGCAGGAAGCCGATTCACAAACAGTGTGGAGCCCATGTTCATTAACAAGCGATTTGAGTCGCGTGTAATCAGAACCACCCGGCAAGGGTGTTTTCAGCCATTGAGGAAGTCGACGGTTTTTCTGGATTAAAATGTGTGTCACGGATTTTCCTTAAATTCAGTGAGTTACAATAGTATAATCAAATCTTGTTGTATGAATGATCCCACCTCAAACCCGGGCTTGCCCTCGCCTCAATCAACGTGAGCCCACCCCGGCAATTGTAGCAACGCTTATGAAAATCATCTACCGATACATTATCCGGGAACTGCTGAAAATTTTTGTACTCAGCACCCTGTTTTTAACAGGCATTTTGTTTCTGGA
>JAJDAX010000028.1 GCA_029261615.1 Nitrospinaceae bacterium | reverse complement strand
GCCTGGTGGATCAATCCTGCTTCCTGCTTGAGATTTTCAATTTTCACATTGACGTCTTCTGTCATCAGATTTAACTGGTTCAAACGTTTTTCCAGTTCTTCCAACAGGTGGATTTTGCCGGAGAGTGCATCAATTTTGGATTGGGCTTCGTGGGTGATGGCGTTGAGTTTTTCAATATTGATGGATATGTTGTCAAGGTTGTCTTTTTCCAGCTCAATGCGAGCCTTGTCTGCCTGAACCTTTGATAGAGCGCCGTCCAATTCTTTAACGGCTTGTCTGGTTTCGCGGACCTTACTGTCGCTTTCCTGAACCTGACGTAACCGATCCTCCAGGCTACCCATCAAATTCTGTAACTGGTCAATTTTCTTCTCGGCCTGAACCACCATTTCTTCTTTTTCTTCAAGAATTTCCTGCCGGACATTCAAATCCTTAAGCAGAGCATCCTGATCGGCAAGTCTGGAGTCTGTTTTGTTGATTTTTTCGGTCTGCAGAGAGATGGTTTCGAGCTTGTCTTCAAAATTCCTTACAATCTGACCGAGATCTTCGCGGACTTTCCCGACATGCTCGATCTCTTCTTTGGACTCTTGCAGTTCCTTGTACTTGGAACGCAGTTCGATTTCCATAATGCTCAATTTTGAAGCGAGGTGGTTCATGCGCCGTTCCTGGTCGTCGACGGCCACTTTTTCCTTGGTCATATCCAGAATTTTTTCCTCGACCTGATTGGTCATGGATTTCAGATCTTCGAGTTTTTGGTCGACTTTTTCGAGGAAATCAATTTTCTTTGAAACCTTGGAAATTTTAAGGTTGGCCTCTTCAATAAAAAACTCGAGCCCATCGACCTTCTTTTCCATTTTTTCGATGAGCGATTTGCGCTGCATCTGGGTCTCCATTTTGACATCGAGACTGATGACCATGGAACTCAGGTCGTTGACTTTTTTATCAACCTGATCGACGAGCTGTTGCTTGCGGGCAATCTCGTCCATTTGTTGCCGGACGGTTTCACTCATTCCAGAGTTTTTCTCTAACACCTCGCTTATTTCGTCGGCTTTTCGGATTTCCTGCTCAAACCGCTGGACCTTCTGCTCAGCTTCTTCGGCCATCACATGGAAACGCCCCATTTTTTCTGTGGCGGTATCGATGACTTTCATCTCGTCATTGAGAATTTTCATCTTGTTGCTGATGTTGTCGATCAGGAAGGTGTTGAGCTTGGTGATTTTCTCTTCGGTTTTCTGGACTTGCACTCCCTGGTCTTTTACTTGAGCAATCTTATTTTCGACATCGACCACCAGGGAGTCGAGATCCCGAATGCGACTGCTGATGCTGCGCATCTGATCATTCTTTACAGAGACATTTTTGGCTTCAATTTTCAGTTCCTGAATTTCCTGAACCAGCTTACCGATTGTTCCTTGAGTTTCCTGAACAAGCTGATTGTGGCTCAAGACCTTATCTGTATTGGTCTGGGATTGTTCCAACAAGGCGCGAAGGTCATGGAGATCCTGCTGGTAACTATCGACGACTGTTTTTTCCTTCTGAACCCTTTCCAACCGCCCTTCTACGTTGTGCACCAACTGGTTTAATTCTGAAACTGTTTCCGATCCGGTTTTCATGGTCTCCCGGAACAGGTTGACCTGATCCATCTGCTTGGTGATGTTCTCCAGCATGTATTCAAGCCGATTGATATTTTTGTCGGTGTTCTTGACCTGCTTGATCTCCTCCTTGAGTTTTTTCATCTTGGAGTCCATGTCCCACACAAGCGTGTTGAGCCGTCCTGCATCCTCGTTGGCTTTTTCAACGAGTCCGCGTTGCTGGCCCAGGCTCTTTACTTTGTGGTCAATGTGCTCGCTGAGAAGGTGCAGGTTATCGAGTTCGCGCTTGAGGTGCTGGTATTGGGAGTCAAGGTCTTTGGAGATGGTCTGAAATTCACGCACTCTTACATCGAAAGAACGTACTTCTTCGATGCGCTGGTTTACCGATTCGAGTTTGTCCAGAGTACCGGGAATCTGTTCCTGGATGCGTTCGAAGAACAGGCGCTTTTCATCAAATTGATCTGATTTTTTATCGAAGTATTCGACCAGCAGTTGCAGGTTTTTTCTTTCCTGACTAGCACGGTCTATCAAATAAGTCATTTCCTGGGCAAGTTCCCGGTTGTCCGGTTCGTTTACCGAAGGCGTGACAGGTGGATCGATAGGATTTGGGGATTCTTCAGACATGGTCGCTTTCCTCGAACCTGAGGCTGGTTGGAGACGGGTCAGGAACCCGATAAGGCCCTATTTTTATACAAATTACGGGTTTTGTAAAGTAAACCTTCAAACCTTTAACGGCCAATCAGTTTTTCTGCTATTTGGACCGCGTTGAGGGCGGCGCCTTTTCTCAAGTTATCCGCCACAACCCAGAAATTTAAAACTCGCGGATTACCCAGGTCGATACGAATTCTGCCGACCTGTACTTCATCTTTCCCGGCGGCATCAGAGGCCAGCGGGTACTGATTTTTTCCTGGAGCATCCACAACTTTCACACCGGGAAACGAAGCCAGGCTTTCCCGGACTTTGGCAAGATCAAGCTCCCGTTCACATTCCACGTTAACCGATTCCGAATGCGCCACCATGACCGGAACCCGCACGGTGGTTGGAGAGACATCGATAGAATCGTCCCCCAGAATTTTGCGGGTTTCGTTGATCATCTTCATTTCTTCCTTGGTGTAACCATTGTCCGTAAACACGTCAATGTGCGGAAGGCAATTAAATGCGATCTGATGCGGGTAAACTTCCGGGTTGGGTTCCTCTCCATCCAGAATTCTTTGAGTTTGAGACGAAAGCTCTTCGATCGCTTTTTGTCCGGATCCTGAAACAGATTGATAGGTCGAAACCACCACTCGACGGATTTTATAAAGGTCGTGGATGGGTTTGAGCGCCATTACCATCTGAATAGTCGAGCAATTTGGATTGGCAATGATGCCCGGAGCTTCTCCGATAGCACTCGCATTGATTTCTGGAACAACCAAAGGGACCTGAGGGTCCATTCGCCAGGCACTGCTGTTGTCAATCACCACACACCCTGAATCTACAGCAATCGGTCCATATTGCTTACTAATGGAGCCCCCTGCTGAAAACAGAGCAATGTCCAGCCCTTTGAAAGAATCTTCCTTGAGCTCGCGGACTTCAACTTCGCCTCCCTTGAAGGGAAGCTTTGATCCAGCAGAACGGGCCGAAGCCAGGCAAGTAAGATTGGCTACGGGAAAATCGCGTTCCTCAAGAATAGACAACATGGCCCGGCCAACCGCACCGGTGGAACCGACTACTGCGACTTCATAGGCATCCTTCTTCTTCACCCTAAACTCT
>JAJDAX010000027.1 GCA_029261615.1 Nitrospinaceae bacterium | reverse complement strand
CTCTATGTTCAGGGCGGCGCCCTTCTGCAACACCCTTTTGGTGACGATGACCGGATTGACGAGGTCGACCCTGTTATTGCCCTCCACTACCGCGCTTTTCCCGGCTGGAATGTGACTGCCGGCACAATCGACCGGAACCATCCCCTCCATGACGGTATTTTCTGGGAAGCGCTGCGCTTCACTGACCCTATCGAGCAGGGTTTCCAGTTCAAGGGAGACACGGAATACATCAAACAGGATATCTGGATTGCGTGGGAACGGCGAGAATCGGCTGGCGTTCGGGAAAGATTTTCTGTGGGAAATGTCACCGAACTGCGCTGGAACGGGATCAGTCTCGATGGACAATTGCTTTGGGCTCACCTGGGTGGTCAGCAAAATGGGGGCCCTGGCGTTTTCAATAACCTGAGCATTGCTTTTGGTGGTGGATACACCTTCATTCCTGATATTGAAGGGTTCTCTTTTTTCAAGGAAGCAGGGTTCCGGGTGCATTACCTCTATCAGGAAGATGAGCCCGCCGGTTTAATCAAGCTGGACGAACGCGGTGTCGCGGTAAGAGCCTGGGTGAACCTATGGGGAGTTAATCTTGTCGGTCGCTTCTGGAATGCTGACGGTGGTAACTTTAATTCACGCCGTGGAGACCTCGGGCAACCGGGCATCGCTCTGGCCAAGGGGAATCCGCTATACCGTGCGGAAGAGTTTCAGGAAATCGGGATCTATAAAATCTGGCAACTGGCAGAGAGTGTTTCGATGCGCTTCGACCTTCGCCAGCAATGGGTACTTGATGAAACCGTGGAAGTCTATGGTGTCACCTTCCAGTGGGTGGATGGTTTCGACTTGTTTGAAGATTATTTCCGTAAACGAGGTAAAGGTAGAACTGATAAAACCGTCCGAAGATCTAAACCCAGATCACGCCTCAAGCGCCGCGTCCGCGCCACCTACCCTGACTCAAAATAGACATCAGAAAATTTCATACTTAAAATTCGCGGTCACATACTGCGGCGAAACTGGATGGCGAGGCACCAGCACAATTCGGCTCAACAAACCTTATCAATTGAATCGAGAAATTTTTTCACATCAATTGGCTTGGTGATATAACTCGTGAAGCCCATATCCAAGGCTTTTTTAATTTCTGACTCCATCGCACTAGCAGTCAATGCAATAACCGGAGTGTTTTTAAGCTTTTCGATAGAATTCAGTATTTTAAAAGCCGTTAAACCATCTATTTTAGGCATGTGGATATCCATTAATATCAAATCAGGTATTTGCTGACGAGCCAATTCAATACCATCAAAACCATTTGAAGAAGAAATTAATTCGATATGTGGCCGTTTTGTCAGAATTTGCCTCACCAATTCCACATTGGCCACAATATCTTCAATATAAAGGATTTTCTTTTTAGAGCCTTTCACTACAGAAACTGGAGTCAAGCTTAGTTCTTTTCCAAACTTATTGACTGCGGGAATTTTATCGGTCAGAGGCAGGTCGATATAAAAAAAACTCCCCTCGCCAATTTTACTTTCAAAACCAATCTCCCCATTCATTAACTCGATAATTTGCCTGGATATTGTAAGTCCAATTCCCGTTCCCTCAATAAGGTCGGGATCAACATCCAGGCGCTCAAAAGGCTTGAAGATCATCGGGATATTTTCTTCAGAAATCCCATTTCCTGTGTCCCTTATTCCCAAACGAATTTTGTCATCGGCTATTTTTTCATAGGAAACTTTTATTGAGCCATTGGGTTTATTGTATTTGATCGCATTTGAGATCAGGTTCAATACCACCTGCCTTAATCGCCCCGAATCCACCTCAGAAAATATGCTTTCATCTGGGACCTTCAGGTACTCAAGTGTCAGGCCTTTTTCATCGACCAACGGTGTTGAAATAGAAATCACTCTATCCACAATAGGAACAATATCGACTACCTCAAGGGATAGTTTTAAATTCCCCGATTCTATTCTCGACAAATCCAAAACTTCATTAATGAGTTCTAAAAGATGCTTACCTCCAGAAGATATTTTCTCCAGATTGCCTAATTGATAATCTGCTAAAGGTTTTTCATTATCCATCTGCAAAAGCTGTGTGAATCCCAATATAGCGTTCATCGGAGTGCGTAGTTCGTGGCTCATTCTGGCGAGAAAATTGGACTTGGCCTTATTAGAATGTTCTGCCTCCTCTTTAGCTTCAATTAAACTTTGTTCGTTATCCATCAGCTTCTCAGCGTATTGAATGGCATTATTACGACTGGATATAATTAATGCGGAAAAAGCCAGGATAAGCAGTCCAAAAATAATCATCGAGAATAAGACAACCCTTGATATCAAGTTATAAGGCTTCATGGCTTCTGCAAAATCAACTTCTGTTGCAATGCCCAAATTAAAATCATCATTCCATTTCCATCCGCCAATAACCTTAACTCCTCTATAATCTCTATACCCCTCCAGGTTAATCTCGGCTTCTCTATTAATCACCTTTTCTGCCATCAATGTAAGCGGTCGCTTTTTTAAGGGCCCCTCTGGCTGAAACCCCTCTAATAAGTTACCGCCAGGGTTTCGAACTTCTACCTCCAAAATCCCATTTGAGTGATCATCGATTATTTTCAAACGCCTCAATGGTCCAGCAAACCTGGTTTTCGTTACCATTTGTCCTGTGCCATTTATGGCATAGGTTTCTCCAGTCCTACCAGTTCTCCCAAGCCTGAATATATCGCTAAATTCTTTTGCAGGGTCCAACCTGAAAGTCATTGCCGCTATAATGCGATTGGATTTATTCCAAATAGGAGTTGCAACAAACATTGAAACCTGTTTTTTGGAGTTATCATTTCGAAACTCCGCTAAATCAACATCTGAATAAATTGGAAGTGAGAATATCGTGTTGCCCTTAAAAACCTCCTGCAAAAAATCCGGCTGGTTTTTCAACAAATTCAACTTTCCAAGATTGGAATCCCTCATTGAACCAATATTGATAAAAGAAGGAGCGATAATAAAAAATCCTTCATATGCGAATCTTTTTAAAAAATGCTTTAGTTTTTTCCTCAACTCTTCCATTTCAGAACTTTGGGAGAGTTTTTCAACATCATCACCTAAAGACAATAACTTTTCAGTCGCTTCCACAATTTCCTCATTAGAAGCCCAAGTCTTGATATCTGACTTTCGGTCATACCCCCAAATATTCAACATACCTTCTGTTGACACTAATATTTGTCTGATTGTTGATCGGAGTTCTCCCTCAAGGTGACCCTTTATCTCTGTAAGCAAATATTTTGAAATAACTCCTATGGACAGAAAAAATATCAGGCCAAAAACCATAATTTCAGCAGTTTTGAATTTTGCTTCTTGTGCATGCTCGTTTTTTGCTTCATCAATTTCATCTTCGTCTTTAATACTTTTTAAACAAAGAACTGAGGTAACTAAAATTGCGAAAACCGCATAAAATCGATTCAATAAAACTTTCCATAATTCACCGCCCTCGGGAGACATAAAGAAGCCAAGAATTGTTAGCCCTGCCCCCAATGCCCCAAATAAAATACAATAGCTCCTTTTTTTAACAACCAACCCTAAAAGGACGACCACGATATAAGGCACACCGCTGGCCACACCCAATTCCATCGATAAATCGAGAAAAAAAATGCCGGTTGAAATCAAGAAACCCAGGATATAAATCTTTTTCATATGACTAGAGATAAAATTAGAATGATCAATTTATAGTACTTACATCAAGACTAGGGGGGAGATTTCCGAGAAGCAAGTATACTTGACAAAAATTTTCATAGGATCATCCCTACTTGGATACGGGCCCGGGAACGACGACTCTCCATCAGGGGTACAACCAAAATAGCAAGGCGGAGGATATGGACCTTAGCTTCTGAAATGCAAACAGTGGCAATTTCAATTCACGCCGTGGAGACCTCGCACAACCGGGCATTTCCCTGGCCAAGGCAATCCGCTATACCGAACAGAAGAGTTTCAGGAAATAGAGATATATAAAGTCTGGCAACTGGCAGAGAGTGTTTCGATGCGGTTTGATCTTTGCCAGCAATGGGTAATTGATGAAACCGTGGAAGTCTATGGAATCACCTTCCA
>JAJDAX010000026.1 GCA_029261615.1 Nitrospinaceae bacterium | reverse complement strand
TGCAATATGTCTCTCGGACCTTGCGGTCGGCCATCTGAAAAAATTTTACGATGCGCTTTGAAATTATTCTGGTTCATAAAATTCCAGTGATTCTGATCACGCCTGTTTTCTTACTATTCCCCTCCTTCTCAAGGAGGGGATAAAGGGGAGGTTATATTCATGACCCCTCCCTCACCCTCCCCTTAAAAGGAGAGGGAAATTAAAACCTCTTAGCCGTGTGCCAACGCTTCCCCCTTTACATTCAAGAAAGCGAATAGCTTTTCTTGAAAGGGAATATCTAGCACTGCCCCCCTCAAAAAGCTCAGGGTGACAGCAAAAATGCTAAAACTTCGTCGCACAGGTGCTCAGTGCAAGGTGGTTATTTGGGTGTAGGGTCTATAGTATTACGGGAGCCTGCCCGAGTCAACCTCATTGATTTTACAGGGGTTAGGGCGACGCGGGTTCAGCGTTTGTTTGTATGGCTTTGGGGGGATTGGACTATTTTCAGCAGGTCGGTGAGGGCTTCGGAGTCCGATGCGCGGAACAGGCATTCCGCCTTTTCGATGAACTCAGCGTGGGTATGGAAGCTGAATTCCACCTTGAGTTCGCCCGATTCAAAATGCTCCGGAACGCGGATGCGGACCTTTCCGTCGAGGGCCATCTGGCCGAGTGCGCGGCGGACTTCGACTCTGAGGTCGGACAGGGTGGGGAAACGTTTCTGGAAGAGGTGCTGGTGGATAGCCTGATAACGGTCACCGGGATTGAGCGACTGATCCTCGAGCGCGTTTTGAATGGCGGGGTTGCTTATCAGGGAAGCGGGGGTGATCGCGTCGCGGTCGGCGGTCTCTCCGATCAACTCAAACAGGTCGCGGCATTTGTTCGCGCCGGATTGTAAAACAGTGAGCAGATGCTGGATCGCACTGAGATCGGCATCGTCCCAGGGGTACAACATGGAATAAGTGCGAAGCGGAACTGCAAGGTTGTGCAGGGTGAGTTGCAGGTTCTTCGAAAATTCGCGGGCGTTTAAAAAATCGTGCAGACGTTTTTTCGATGGCTGTTGATCGAGCAAAGGCAGAACTTTCTCGATGATTTCATTTTCACCGAGATCGGTTGCGGACAGCCGGATGAGCGCGCGACCGGTTTCGATGTCCGACAAACTGCGATGCACGCGGTTGTCCTGCAATTGCAGCAACAGTTTTTCCGATGGAGTGAGCGGTGTTTCCGCAAGGCGCACCGGAACAGTGGTAATACCCGTTTCGATGGCAACGGCCAGGCGGCGGTGTCCACAGATCACCGAGACCGTATCGTTTTGCCGGCAGGCCAGGAGCGGGGTGAGGAGTCCCATCTGTCGGATCGATTCCGCAAGTTTGTCCGGAACCGGGGTCAGCGCAAAATCGGTGACCGGGTCCGGGCGCAGTTGCTCAATCGGAATAGATTCAAGAGGCCATTCGGCCGGTTTGAGTTGCATCGCATATCCTGTTTTATTGAATGGAGAGCTCCTCACTCACTACGGGAAAACTCCTCTCGAAACAGCCCCCTTTAAATTGAGGAGAACAAGGAGGCCCCACTTCGACAGGCTCAGTGTGACACATAAAATCAAAGAGCTGTCATTCTGAGCCCTTCGACTATGCTCAGGACAAACTCCGTGAAGAATCTCGCATTTGCTTTTGTTTTTTAAGTAATGTAAATCGCTCTATTGAATGCTGGCTATTGTAGTACACTCTTTCTATTCGATGGATAAATTTATGGAGTGCTACACTGCCACAATGAAATTTTTAAAAAGGATTTCCATGGTTCCGGATATTTTGTTCCGGCAGCTCACTCCCCCTGGCTTTGCAAGGGGAACTCGCGCCCTGAAATATTTTTTGAAGGAGCCTCTTATTTCACGAAAATTTTTTTTGTTAGTGATCGCGTTCGTTATCGGTGCATCCGGTTGTGCAGAGCCGCCGCCGGAGGGAATGGTGCTGGTGCCAGCTGGTCATTTCAGTATGGGCAGTGATGAAACGGATACGGAAGGACACGCGCTGTCGATGGGGCTTGGCAAACCCTGGTACGCCGATGAGTCGCCGCAACAACGGTTTGAACTCGGCGATTTTTTTATCGACCGGTACGAAGTCACCAACAAACAGTTTTATATTTTCAGTCAGGCGACCGATCATCCACCACCACCAACGTGGCGAGGTCAGCGTTATCCCGAAGGGCAGGATGAATTCCCCGTGCATGGAGTCAGTTATTTTGATGCGGCGGTATACGCCAAGTGGGTTGGCAAACGTTTACCGACCGAGGCGGAATGGGAAAAAGCGGCCCGTGGTGAGAACCCGATCCAATACCCGTGGGGCGATCGATTTGATGGGAACAAGGCGAACCTGAGTTTGTCGCCGCGAAAAAAAACCGGACGCGGACTCATGCCGGTCGGATCATTTCCGGAAGGGGCGAGTCCTTACGGTGCCGAGGATATGATCGGTAACGTGTGGGAGTGGGTCAACGACTACTACAAACCGTACCCCGGGAGCACATATAAAAGTAAAGCATTCGACGGGAAACATGTGGTGGTGCGCGGCATGTCGTATCTTGGAGTCGGGCATTTTCCCAAGAAGGAGTACAGCAAGGTGGTCGCGCTCAAAGCGCGCGCGGCGTTTCGGGAGAAACTCAATCCCGCATCAAAACGACTCGACGTCGGCTTCCGCTGCGC
>JAJDAX010000025.1 GCA_029261615.1 Nitrospinaceae bacterium | reverse complement strand
ATTAGAGTCTGGTAAGAACCGTCGGCCCCGCACCTCCGTATTGGCCGCGCCCAGGGAACGGACTTCTCTGGTTTTCTATTAATTGACTGTAAGACCTTTTACATCCAGCTTTTGGTACTCAAAGTCACAGGCTTGTTGCATTTCATTCAGCCGTTCGTTCCAGCTGTTTTTGAAATTATCCAGGTTTTCCATTTTAGGCTTTTTCTTCATCAGCCCGACTTCTTTGTACAACGGCTTTATCATGTTTTTGTGGATTTCCAACAACACATTACGCAACCGGATGATGCAGTCTTTGGTCACCGCTTCGCGGGTCACACCATCCACTTTTTCAAGTAGACGCAAGAAACCCTGAATGGTGACAAGATGCTTCATGTAGCTGTCGGCCAGCTTGTGATTGTATTTCAGTCCACAATCGATATAGCTCGGCATAAGAAACATCCCAACATGGTGGTCAAACTGCACACAGAGGGTGATGAGTTTCTGAAGATAGTCGACCTCACGCAGATCTTCCTCTTCTTCACCTTCTTCAAGCTCTTTGGCGGCCTTTTCTTTCTCCTCCTGGAGCTCTTTCTTTATTTTTTCAAGTTCCGAAAGATCCGAAAGAGGGTCCTCGGTACGGGCACTCTGGTCTTTGTCTTCAGCTTCCTCTCCGGTGGCCTGCGCCGGATCCTGATTAGCCTCTTCTTCACTCAAGGTGTTCTCTCCTTCAAAAATGCGGATGTACCAAATGCATAAACCCTATAAAACAAAAGGCGTTATCTTCGCTTTGGCAGGATTGGGAATTATATCCCCTAGAGAATCGGGGTGTCAAGTATATTGCTGGCAGATTAACAGCTGAATTTGGCCCGCTTTAGGAACATTTGTGCTGACGATTAAGGCTTCACACCAGAATATGTCCCTGATTCCATGGAGGAGTTACTCCTCACGTAATATGACTACTGCTTTAAAAAATCAAGACCTGCCAGATCGGCTGATTTATCTCCTTTTCTCAAATCTGGAGTTCCGACAAACATTGCAGAATGTCCAAAAAGAATGCTGATTTTTCTTACGTTACATTGACAGTCTTCGCCCGCCTCACATAAGATAAAGGCCAATAGAAATCCAACGACAGAAAGTCCCAATGAAAACTGCTCTGGTGTTTCCACCTCAATGGTTCCCAAGCCAGGCCTATCTGGCATTACCCACGCTAAAAGGGTATCTGGAAAAAATGGGCCACGAGGCGGATCAGTTCGATTTTAATCTCGAAACCTACGACACCTTCCTCACTAAAGATTACTTGACTCAGTGCGTCGAAAAAATCCGGCAACGCCTCGATGCTCCGGCCTACACGCCGGAAGAGAACGAGGTGAAAATGGTCTACCGGCAAATTCTCGGTGACCGCGGGTTTTTGGACTCTGTGTTGGAAGGGGTGGAGGATGCCAAGGACGCGATGCGGGACGAAGACATGTTTTTCCAGTTCCCGGTTTACAAGCAGGCCTACACCACGCTCAAAATCGCGATGAAACTGATCTCTTATGCCCACTTTCCCAGCCGGATTGATCTGGAATCGTTTTTTATGCAGGGAAATCCGGAAGAACATCTCGAAGGTATATTGTCAGCTACTGCTGACCGCACCACCAACCCCTATCTCTCCCTGTTCGAAGATCAGTTCATGGGTCGAGCCGATTGGGGGCAGTACGGAGTACTGGGCATTTCCATCATCCATGTCGGGCAGGTCATCGCCGGGCTCACCCTTGCCCGTATGATGCGCGAGCGCTACCCCAACCTGCACGTGGTCGTCGGCGGCAGCGTCTTCACCCGGCACATCGACATCCTGGACAACAAGCAGATTTTGTTCGAACAGTTTTTCCACAGCCTGATTCTTTTTGAAGGTGAACACCCGTTGGAGAGGCTGGTTACGGCTGTAAAAGAAAATACCTCCATGGACAGCGTGCCAAACCTGGTTCACCTGAAAGAGGGTCGGGTCGTCCGCAATGCGAAAGCCGAGTCGTTATCATACGAAAACCTGGCGCGACCCAATTTCGACCAGTTGCCCCTAACCAAATACTTCATGCCCTATCCCGTGCTGCCTTACATGGCAAGTCGAGGCTGTTATTGGGGCAAATGCACCTTCTGCACCCACAGCCACATTTACGAGTCTTATTACCGCAAGGATAACGAAGAACGGGTGGCAGAAGACCTCGACTATTTCGGAAAGCGCCACGGAACACGCTACTTCACTTTTTCAGATGAAGCCATCTCACCGAATGCGTTTAAACGAATGTCCCGTGCAATTTTAAAGCAGGGCGTCGATATGCGAGCGTTAGGAATGCTCAAGTTCGAAGCAGATTCCGTGGAAACCGAAGACCTGTTTCACGATGTCTTCAAGGCAGGATTCATCATGCTGTTCTTTGGACTGGAAAGCGCCAACGACCGGATTCTAGATTTAATCGATAAGGGGTGCGACCAGAAGACTGAAGAGATGGTACTGGCCAACAGCTCAAACGCTGGAATCTGGAACCACCTCTATCTGTTCTTCGGATTCCCAACAGAAGAGCGGGACGAGGCGGAAGACACTATTCAGTTCACCCTGCGCCACGG
>JAJDAX010000024.1 GCA_029261615.1 Nitrospinaceae bacterium | reverse complement strand
AGGATTCAATCATTCAACTGACAGGAATAATTCATGGCAGCCAAAATAGAAATACAAAGCTTCTTTTTTGACCTGATTCACTGCAAAGACAAATTACTGCTCACGTTTGACAAGTGGGATGAAGAATATGGTGAAGACCCACGAGGACCTCTGGTCGCCGGAATCAGAGAATGTTCTGATGAAGACCTGATCAATTTGCTGATTAATATGCAGCGTATGGCCACAGGCTATGGGCAAATCAAGGAACTAATGGATGCGGCAGAGCAGGCAGAAGTCGATGCTCAACATGAAATTATCGATAGTGACGACGATGATGACGATGATTTCTAAAATTTCATGGCCTCTTTGATGAAAACCCCTAAAGAATTCGGTTTTTCTTTCTTGCTGATGGTCGTCCTCATATTTTTCATGCAGGGTTGTTCCTCTGAAGGGAAGGGTGGGAAGAATCAGGACTTTCCAGTAACTTCAGTTTCCAAGAAGGATGGAAAAGCCATGGTACTGGTTCCCGCAGGTGAATTCTGGATGGGAACTGATGAGGTTGACACAGAAGATACCCACCTGAAAATAGGGACCGTTAAACCTCTTTTCCTGGATCAAAAACCGAAACAGAAGGTTCATGTTGAAGGGTTTTACATCGACAAGTTTGAAGTCACCAACCGTGAGTACAAACAATTTTTAGATGATACCCTCTACCACGACCGTCCTTCAAACTGGCAGGGAGATGATTTCCCTCCTGAACTTGCAAACCGTCCCGTAACCAATGTTTCGTGGGGGGAAGCGATGGCCTATGCCCTCTGGGCTGGGAAAACTCTCCCCACAGAAAGACAATGGGAAAAGGCGGCAAGAGGCGAGGATGGTCGGTTGTACCCATGGGGGAATGAATATAAAAAGGGAATATCCAACATGGGGTTGGAGGGCCTAAAGGATTCCGCGAATGTTGGTAGTTATCCGAAAGATATCAGTCCCTATGGGGCAATGGATATGGGGGGCAATGTAATGGAATGGACACGTAGCTGGTATCTCCCGTATCCCGGCAGTGACTATCGCAACAAGAAAATGGGTCAGCGTTTAAAGGTGTTGAGGGGCAATGGATTCCAGAAAGGTGGGCACTATTTTCTGGATGCGTATCGTTTTGTTTTTCACAGGACAGAAGCCGACCCGGATGAGTTTTACGAAAATGTAGGCTTTAGATGTGTGCTTGATTTAAAGCTTTGGGAAGAAGAAAAATAATTGTGAGATTTTCAAAGTAAATTAATCAAAAATTGTATTCTTAATGTCCGCGCCTTTGGTATTGGCTTTAGAATGATTAGAGTCGATAAGGTAGGCGTTTTTCAGATTTGATTTGCTAAGATCCGTCCCGTGAAGATTGGTTTCCAGTAGAAATGCGTTTTCGAGATTTGCCCCCTCCAGGTTGGCGTAGGTCATATCCGCTCCCTCAAGATTCGCTTCAACCATAATTGAACCTTTGCAGAAGGCATCCTTGAATTCACAGCCGATGAGAATAGCATTCGAAAGATTTGCGTCGGTGAGGGTACTTGAATTGAAATCTGAATACTTCAAGATAGCACCTTTCAAGTCTATGCCCTCCATCTTGGAAAAGCTGAAATCCGATCCACGCGCATTGAGCCCGGTCATTTGGCATTTTTCAACTTCAATTGATTTGGCGAATGCGTACATCATGCGTGCAAACCCAAAATCGGATTCAATGATTTTGCAGTGATACATATTAGAGTGATTCAGATTACAGCCGCGGAATTCACATCCTCTTAAAGTTGAGCCAGAGAAGACAGAGTTTTCAAGATTGGCGTTGCGGAAAGAGCAATTAACCAGCATTGCATCTTCAAAATTCGATTCGCGCAGGTTGGTGTTTGCAAAATTCACATTTTTTAAACGTGCGTTGCGGAAGGTCGATTTTTCAAGATTAGCTTCCGAGAAATTGATGTCCGTCAATTCGGAGTTATCGAAGGTGACTTCGTTTAGTACGGCAAAAATAAACGAGGTGCCACTCAAGCTGATTCCGGTCAGGTCGTACTCGTGAAAATTGACACCATCTTGTGTGGAGTTCTTCAGTGCATGATTGAGGACTTCTTCAACTTGAGACATTATTTTTGACTATCCGGTGGCAGCAGGGCGTTCATGCTCCTGCGAATTTTTTGCGGGTTGACTCGGTCATGAATTCCCATAACTCCAACTCGTATGGCTTTCAGTAGCATGGTTTCACTTTCCGTCCGAGTATTCAGTTTGGCGACCAGAGGAATGATTAGTAAATTGGCAAGCATGATCCCATAAAATGTGGTGATCAGGGCTGTGGCGAGACCAGAGCCAATCTGACTTGGGTCCTCAAGCTGGGAGAGCATCTGGATCAATCCAATAAGGGTTCCGGCCATTCCGAATACCGGTGCCTGAACAGCCATGAAACGGAGGATTTTCTGCCCACCGTTGTGCCTCTCCACCAAAGCCTGCATTTCGCGGTCCATGATTTCCTGGATTTCGCGGGAATTATAGCCGTCGACTATCATGGAGACACCGGACCTTAGAAATCGGTTGTTGAGAAACTCTTCCTCTGATTCGAGTCGTTTCATCCCGCCGGTACGGTATTTTGAAGACAGGGCCATGATAACGTCTACATAATCGGCGGGTTTGTGAACATCAGGCTTATAAGCATTAATAATCACTGGAATCATGCCCAGGATTTTTTGGGATGGAAATGCAATAAAAGCTGTTGTAACGGTGCCACCAAAGACGATGAGACCCGATGGAATACTCCAGAACAGCCCGACATCACCTTGATATAGAATTGCTCCAAAAATGAGGAGAAAGCCAAACAGGGTCCCCAAAATCGTCCCCATATCCACAATATTCTGCTGTGGAGTGGCATCGATGGCCTGTTGACTGAGTTCTTCCTGTGTTTTGACAGCAGTTGCCATGTAGCTGATTTGGTCCGTTTGATGGTGGCTTCGGCTTAAGTTTTTACCCCGGCCGATCGATCCCGGGTTCGAACCCTTAGAGACTTTAAAATATAACCACTTAGCCAGGATAGGCTCAATACATCTCTGCGGCTTCCGGGGATGAAAACCTTAAGGAAATTTTCCTTATCTGCTTCTGTTTCCGTGACTTGCGGGCCAAGCTCGGCGATGACCCGGTGCATACAGTTCAGGCCTCCAAAGGTTTTACAGAATAATTCTCCCCAGGAAGTGAGATAAATGGCGGTTACGGCCCTCAACCTGCCGATCCTGTTATTGATAAATTCACTATATTGAGCGGAGTTCTGGCATTCCTTGATACTGCCCTTGAGAACTTCCGCTGGAAGTGGATTGCCAAAATCCAGGATCATGTAAAGCTGCTCGATATGAGCATCCATGAGCAATTGCTCATTAGGTATATTGGCAACGTCGACCTGAGAGAGATAGTTCGATAATTCCTGGAGAATGCATCTTAAGTCAAATTCTTTTATGGACTGATGCTGCTCGGATCTCAGTAAAAGTGTGGAGTCTGACCGAAATAAATTATTGAAACATGTGAAGGCCAGCAAAAAGGGCAGGGTGCCAGCTTTCTTGATGATATTGTCCTTTGGTATCTGCTCGAGAAAGGCTTTGGATTTCCCTCGGATCAGGATCCACTCCCCTTTGTCCCTAGGGTCCTTTTGGTGAAAAAGAAAGGTCAGTTCTGTTTCACCGGCTTCTCCGTCAATGAGGGCAAACAGACTTTCAACCTTGTGGTTGGATTTACTGAAAAAGCTGAATAATTTTCGACCCAGCAAGTGAGTATCGCGTTCTGTAATCAGTGATTTTCCCACGCCCAGTGTTTTGTTTTTTTCAGAAATCATTTTGTAAGAGCTCATCAGAATTTTATTTATTCTGTCGCCGAGGGCGACTTTTTGCATCATCGGCCATTCGATGTAATGATTCAGGTTTTCCAGGCGGGAACCCGGCCAATCCCATTTTTTGATCAGTTCGATCAAAATGCGTTTTTTCTGATCTCGAATTCTTCGATCCAGGTCATCAGCTGATACCTGCGTTCCAACTTTTATATAAAAAGCCGTGCGCAGAGCATCCAGTTCATTGAATCCCTTCTCCTCTTTAAAAAAGGTCTCAGACCTCAGAAACAAGGTGAGATAGGGGTCAATATCTTCAAAAGATTCCTGGGAAAACACCTTTTTCTTGATATCGTGACATAGAAGGTGGAACCGGGTTTCGCGAAACATGTACTCTTCCAACAGTCCCATTTTGATCAAGGTTTTGAAGGGGGATTTGAAGGACTTGATTAATGCCCAGATGGAACCACCAAAAAACTCCCCCTCCGAAATATCTTCCACGTTTCCGATGTCAACAAACTCGTCAGGGTTGAGCAAGGTCTTGCGGTTGCAAATCATGCTACAGGCCTCGTCGTATTGTTTGTCTGAGGTTTCCAGAGGCATGATCCACCAGAAAGGGATTTTCCCTGCAATAATGACAAGGGATCGGTACATTTCCTCTTTTAATAATTTTGCCAGTGCCGATCCGGTACTCTCACTATCACTTTCACCAAAAATATTCTGTTTAACTTCATCGATGTCATTTACAAAAAAATGGATTTCAAGGTGATGAATTTCCCAAACCCATTCTTCAATGAGTCGGAGCTTCTTTGAGAAAAGATCGAGTTCTTCTTTGGAAACATTTTCTTTATGAACCAGTAAGGTGTAGTCGAGATCGGATTTCTGTGTGTGGGCGATAGACCCGATACTCCCCATCAATAAAACTGTTTCAATGAACGGTTTGAATTCTACATTTCTCCGGATGATGACTTCGGGGAATAATTCTTCGGCGGTAAACATTATTTCTGGTGTAAGGACGTAGTTAGAAATTCCCTGGGGAACATTCCCATCAATATAGCCCGGCAAACCTACCTGATTGGAATGGAGTAACCTTGGAATGATGGTGAAAACTCGCCTGTCCCGGAAGGCCAGGATTTCATTAATCCTGTCCAGTTTGAACCGGTTGTATCTGATAAACAGTTGCCGGTTATTGAATAGCTCGTTTGAGATGCTGGAATTTCCTGCGGCCATTTTGCCCCGGTTATATTTGTTTCTAGGGAATACTGTATTTAAAAGTTGACCTCGGACCATCTTTGCGAAAAGGTAGTTTCGCTCAGGATATTGAATCTTTCGAGGTTGTGTCAAGTATAAGGTAGGATTCAGGAAATCAATAATTTAAAAAATTTATCTTTGGGAGACAGCGTTTTAATTATTTTTTTCAGACGAATTAATTTCCTCTATCTCTGCAGGTGATTTCCCAAAAGCACTGCTAGCTTTTTTGATTCGCTCTGCACCGATTTTCAACCCCTGTTTGTTGGCTTCCTCTTTAACGACGTCTTTATCCTTGACCAAAACCACTTCAACTCGGCGATTCTGAGCCCGGGCATCATCACCTTTTGAATTTTCTATTTTTGGACGAAATTCACCAAATCCTGTGACCGCAATTTTCTCAGGAGGAAGCTTGAGTTTGTCGATCATGACCCGGGCAACCCTCGCCGCACGCGCTGCTGAAAGCTCCCAGTTAGATGCATAAACGCCACCCCCACGAAGTGGGACATCATCAGTATGCCCCTGAACCATGACTTCTTTCAATCCATCCAGGTACTGATCTCCAATAGATTCGATGATTTTATCCTCAGCACCGCTGACCAGAGTGGCTGATCCAGGTGAGAAAAATTCATCGGATTTTAAAGCAATGTGTATTGTCGCGCGGTCACCGGGGATGAAGGTTTCATAACGAGCCTGATGCTTTTCGGATTCTTTTTTAATCCAGTTCAGCATCTCCCATTCTTTCTGAGTTAAATAATAATTTTTCTTGTCGACTCGGATTTTTCGATCCTGCCAGGAAGACGTTACATCGAAAAGTTTTTGCGCATCGATGCGGGAGACGGAAACCATCAGAATAAATACGGCTAGTAGCAGGGTAATCATGTCGGAATAAGTAATCAGGAAACCTTCCAGACCAGAAGAAAACTCGGCGGTGGCCTGTGCCCGACTTTCAACCCCCATGCGATTTTCAATTTTTTCTGAGGCATCCTTTTCCTCATTCATGGATACTTTCATTTCCAATTGGGCGATATAATCCTGAAGTTTGTCCAGGTCGCCCACCATTTTTTTTCGTTCCTCCAGCAACTCGTTGAGTTCCATTTTCAAGTCCAGAATGATTTCTGAAGGCAACATTCCTTCTTCACCTGGCTCAACGCTGCCGTATAGCATCTTTTCGTAGTTTTCAATCAGGTCATCTTTTTCGCGTAGCAGCCGTTCTATTTCTTTAGTGGGTTTTCCGGTTCTCTTACTCAGGTCTCCTTTTAATTGTTCAATTTCGCCGTGCAGAGTTTCAAGTTTTTCTTGATCCTTGCGCAGGCGTTTGAGCTCTTTTAGTAGAAGTGATTTATCCTTCTGGTTTTTATCATTGACCTGTTTTTCTTCCTGTATCCGTTCCTTTAAATGGGTTTCTCGGTCTTTTAGCCGTTCATATTTCTCTAATAATTCTGGGTCCTGAGCGACAGCTTCAGGTGTGGGTTCCTCAATATCCTTTAAAGAATCCTTGATTCCTGAGTGGCGGGCAATTCTAGCGGCCCAGGCCTGAGACTGGGCTTCACGTATTTCTTCGTCCTTGGCCTCAATTTCCTTATGCATCTCCTGAATCTTTTTCCGATTCAGAGTCAGGATGGCCTGGACCTTTTCGTTGAGCTGAGACTTTTCTTTTTCCTGCTTCTTCAGCTCACTCGATTTGATTTTTAGCTGCTCTTTTACGAGCTGTATGTTATCCGCAGTTTCCATAAATAATTTTGTCCCGTTCCCTATATATCGGTTGGAAAGGTTAAGATAATTATATTAAAATCAAGGGGTAAAAGGTATATTGTTTAAATTGGCCCCTAAAACTATCCCTGGCGGGTCAAGGCTTTTAAGGTTCAAGGGCAATTTTTTATAGTTGTTGAAGAATCTCCTCACCTCACATTACCTCATTTCCGGTCCGCTCTTTGGAAAATCAATCTCCGGTCCTAAAGTCCAAATTTTTCTGGATTGGCATTCTTTATTTTGCCGAAGGCTTTCCATTGGGGGTTTTTTACGATGTATTCCCGGTTCATTTTCGGCAACAAGGGGTAGACCTATGGAAGATCGGGTTTATGAGCCTGCTCGGCTTGTCCTGGACCATCAAGTTTCTCTGGGCACCGGCCATTGATTATTTCCGCCACCACCGAAAATGGATTTTTGGAATGGACCTTCTCATGGGGGGAGTTCTTCTTCTGTTTGCACTCTGGGTCGATTTTGGGCCCTGGGTATGGGTGGCTATTGGTTTTTTTACCTTGTTTTCAGCAACCAGCGACATTGCGATCGATGCCTATACAATCGAAATGCTTGAAAAAAATGAATTGGGGATGGCCAATGGTCTTCGAAACGGTTTTTATCGGGTAGGCATGCTGGCTGCAGGGTTTATTCTGATTTTAAGTGACTGGTTAGGGTGGGCAGCAACCTATATGGCCGGAGCAGGAATCCTGGCCTGTTGTGGAGTGGTCTGCCTCTTTGCGCCCGACGAAAAACAAATTAATTCGAGATCAAATATTTCAATCAGTCAGGAAGGGAAAAATCTGGCAAGACATCCTCTCGCCTTACTGGGTGTTTATTTGGTTTTTCTGGGCGTTCTACGGCTGGTCGATCTGAAAACCAAATTTCTGGAGGCAAACCCCTACCTTTGGCCATTCCTTTTATTATCCGGCGGAATTCTTTATGGAGCCGCTATTATTTTTCAGTCCTCCAACCGCAAGGAATCATCAGTCGAAGCTAAAACCCGTCTCAGTGAGGGCCCAGTCTTTGGTGCCTTGTTCGAATTATTGCAAAGGCCTCACATCATACCTGTCATTATTTTTATTCTAATTTTCAAACTGGCTGATACCTCTATGGGTTTTATGGTCAAGCCGTTTTGGGTTGATGCTGGTTTCTCTGCTTCTCAGATTGGTTTGGTTTCCGTCCAGATCGGTCTGGGATTATCTATTGCCGGAGGGTTAGTGGGAGGATGGTACACGGACCGTGTTGGGATTTTTAAAGCGGTCTGGGTTCTTGGCTTGTTGCAGGCTTTGTCCAACCTTGGATACGCCTATGCAGCATCAGTGATCCCTTTGGCTGAGTCGGGTATTCCCCTTGGAGAGGATTCAAAATTGTTGATGTATAGCGCCAGTGTAATTGAATCTTTTACCGGAGGGTTGGGGTCTGCGGCATTTCTTGCATTTTTGATGGCCATAGTTAACAAACGCCGTTCGGCTGCAGAGTACGCATTGTTGTCTTCCGTTTTTGCATTTAGCCGGTCTGTGGCCGGATGGGCGGGAGGTTTTGGTGCCCATGTTATGGGATACGGGCCTTATTTCTTTTTGACTTTTTTCCTCGCGTTCCCAGCATATTTTTTTCTTCCCTGGGTGAAGAAAATGTTGGACGGTGTCGAAGGAGGGAAAAGTGAAACAGGATAAGACTATTTTATATTTGCACGGTTTTTCATCAAGTCCCCAGTCTAA
>JAJDAX010000023.1 GCA_029261615.1 Nitrospinaceae bacterium | reverse complement strand
GGTCCGCTCGTGGCCAAAAGGAATTATTAGAGGTACTCTGGATTTAATTTTGACGGCGGGCCCATGGCCCACTAAACTCTACTAAATTTTAGGGTTTTCGGCCTGACCTTGTCAAGGTCAAAGTCCGGAAACGATCCTCCTCAGGGCTTATAAATGCGCATAATCGCCGGAAATGCGAAAGGGACCCGCCTCGCCTCACTGGGGAAGGCGGAGCTTCGTCCGACGCTCGACCGGGTTCGAGAATCGGTGTTCAATATCCTGAGCCCCCGCATCCAGGAATCCACATGGCTGGACCTGTTTGCTGGCACCGGAGCGGTTTCGATGGAGGCGGTGAGTCGGGGGGCGGCACGCGCGGTGATGGTGGAGCCCAATCGAGCAGTGCAGGAGATCATTTTGAAAAATCGGGCTAATTGCAAATTTGATGATTCCAACCTTGTTCTTCTCAAGCTGGAGGCCGCTCGGGCGATGCATAAACTGGAGGCAGCAAAAGAGTCGTTCGATGTTGTCTATGTCGATCCACCCTTTGCCGACGGGCTTTATGAACCGACTCTCAGCGCATTAGGGGAAGGTACCCTCCTGAAGAATGACGCGTGGGTACTGGTTGAGCACTTCCACAAGCAAGAACTGGCGGGCAATTATGGTAGACTTACCGAGTTCGATATGAGGCGGATGGGCGATACCACCGTTTCATTTTTTGCACTTGAATAGATTATAGTAACCATTCATCCAATCTTTAAAATTTAGTATGTCTACAACAGAAACCAGCAAAATTGTCGTTGCCATGAGTGGCGGGGTCGACAGTTCCGTCGCGGCTGCCATGCTGAAAAACCAGGGCCATGAGCTTATTGGTATTTCCCTGCAACTATGGAACTACAGTTTCGATACCGACCAGCGTTTTGGCACTTGCTGTTCCCTGGACGATCTTGCCGATGCCAGAAGGGTTGCTGATCGGATCGACATTCCATTTTATATCCTCAATATGGAACAGCAGTTCAAAGAGAAGGTGGTCGACTATTTTGTCGGTGAATATCTGGATGGTCGCACGCCGATACCCTGCACCGCCTGCAACAAGAAACTAAAGTTTGACGAGCTCATGAACCGGGCCGAGGAATACGGCTACGATTATATTGCGACTGGTCACTACGCTTCCATCGTGCAGGATGATTCCGGGCGATACACCGTTAAGCGCGGACAGGATCGTTGGAAGGACCAGAGTTATTTCCTGTTCGACCTTTCCCAGGAACAACTGGCGCGTATCCGGTTTCCATTGGGTGAGATGGAAAAGGGCGAGGTTCGCCAACTGGCTGAGACTCTAAAGCTCAATGTCGCCGGTAAAAAGGAATCGCATGAAATCTGCTTTATTCCGGATAACAACTACGCCGGGTTCATCGAAGGTTATGTTGAAGAAACCGTTTTCCAAACCGGCCATATCGTCAATCGCGACGGTGATGTGTTGGGTGAGCACCGTGGCTATCCGGCCTACACCATAGGTCAACGCAAGGGGCTCAACCTTGGAGGATTGACCGAACCTTTTTATGTGACCGGGATTGATCCTGGCGCCAACAAAGTGGTGGTCGGTCCCAAGAGTGAATTGTTCCGGGATGAGTTTACCGTCGACAACGTTACCTGGAGCCTGGATTTCTGTGAGCCCTTTGAGGCGGAAGTGCAAATTCGATATCGACATCAGGCCGTTCCCGGGTGGGTGACCCCGCTTCCCAGAGGCCGTGCGAGCATTGCTCTGGAATATCCCCAACCCGCCATCACGCCGGGCCAGTCTGCCGTTTTTTACCGGGATGACTGCATCGCCGGTGGGGGCTGGATTGAATGACCGTAGCGTTGCACGTTGCTGTTGAAGCCGCACGCGCGGCAGGTCAAATCCAGAAAGATCACGCCAACCGGATCTCCCGAATCGAATACAAGGGCGACATCAATCCCGTTACTGAAGTCGATCTCCTGTGTGAAAAAGAAATCATTTCAAGAATCAGACGCGAATTCCCTGACCACGAAATTCTGGCAGAAGAATCCGGACAATCTGATGAGCGCAACACCTGGCGTTGGGTGATTGATCCGCTGGACGGCACAGTCAATTACGCCCACGGTTATCCCTGCTACTGCGTTTCGATAGCCCTGGAGCAAGCCGGGCAAGTGGAGCTTGGGGTTATTTATAATCCCAATATGGATGAGTTGTTTGTCGCCCAGCGTGGGAAGGGCGCAACATTAAATGGTGAAACCATCCGAGTGTCTTCCACAGACAATCTTCTTCGAAGTCTGCTGGTAACGGGTTTTGCCTATAACATTGCAGAAACCGATCACAATAATCTGGATCATTTTGAAAATTTTGCGATGGAATGCCAGGCTGTCCGAAGGCCTGGTTCGGCTGCGATGGATTTAGCCTACGTTGCCTGCGGCAGGTTCGATGGGTTCTGGGAGCTTAACCTTCATCCCTGGGATTACGGGGCAGGTTGGCTTTTGGTGACCGAGGCAGGAGGGCAGGTGACCCGATTTGATGGCGAGCCATTCAAAATGGGCGACCGGGAAATCCTGGCTACAAACAAACTAATCCATCAACCGATGATCGACGTGCTAATGCGAGGCCACAGTCGGGGATAGTTTGCAAGGCGGAGTAAAAGCCGGTGGGGTTGTTAATCTTGTTCTACTTGATCAAATAAGTGTAGCCGGAGAATGAATCCCGATAGAACTTAAAAAACCAATCGGATTCTTTTTGCGTGATCGACCCTTTTTGCACTGCCTGGATAAGGAACCCGGCCATGCGTCCTGACAGTTCATCCGAACTGAAGGAAACGTAGTTCAAAACGTCTGCAACATCTTCCCCTTCGATAATCTGCTCATAATTCCAAGTCCCGTCTTCGTTCAGGGAAACGTGGAACGCGTGGGTGTCGCCAAACAGGTTGTGTAAATCCCCCAGAATTTCCTGATAGGCACCAGTGAGAAATATACCGATGCGATAGGGTTCGTCCGGGATAATCGGATGCACGGGCAGGGTGCGTTCTGTATTGCGATCGCCAATGAATTCATCGATGACACCGTCAGAATCGCAGGTCAGGTCCATCAATTGAGCGTCGCGCGTCGGTTTTTCGTTCAGCCGTTGCAGAGGAATGATGGGGAACACCTGATCGATTGCCCAGGAATCCGGCACGGACTGGAACACGGAAAAGTTGCAAAAATATTTGTCCGCCAGGTCTTGGTGCAGGCTTTGGAGTTCTTCCGGCAGGTATTTGAGGCGGGTGGAGAGTTCCTGGACCTTGCGGCTGATGCCCCAGAAGATGCGGTCGAAAAGAGCCTTGTCTGGCAGAGTGATCAGCCCCATTAAAAATTGATTTTGCGCCTGCTCTTTTAAGTCGAGGGCATCATGCCAGGATTCAGTCAGTGTTTTGTTTGATGTTTGCTCAAGGACATAGTGCAGTTCCTGGACCACAGAGGGGGCATCCTCCTTCACTTCAATTTCCCCATCCCATTCCGGGAAGGAGGAAACATCCAATACGTTGAAAACCAGAATGGAGTGATGTGCTGTCAACGCCCGACCTGACTCTGAAATCAGATTGGGGTGCGGCAAATTTTCCTGTTCACAAATTTCCCATAGGTGGTATACCACGTCATTGGCGTATTCCTGAACCGAGTAGTTGGTGCTGGAAGCAAAAGTCGATTTGGTACCATCATAGTCAACGCCAAGTCCACCGCCGACATCAATGTATTGGACAGTGCATCCCAGTTTATGTAGCTCGGAATAAAACCGCCCGATTTCACCCAAGCTGCGTTTGATTTGCCTGATGTTGGTGATCTGGCTGCCCAGGTGGAAGTGGATTAGTTGGATGCAGTCGAGCATCCCTTCC
>JAJDAX010000022.1 GCA_029261615.1 Nitrospinaceae bacterium | reverse complement strand
GCTAGACTTTCGACGACCCCTTCATTCGGGCGTTTATGGTAGGTTTTGTCGATGGCATCCTTGCCGTAGATGATGCCGAAGATCACCAGAATAATCAGAATTTCAATTGCGCCGATCATGTAAGAAACAACTTCCTGTAAGTGGCTCTTAAAACTTTACCGTTTTCTTATCAGCCATGGTTTCATCGTAAAGCATCCAGCATCGCCAAGCGTCCCGGAGCCTTCTTGCCATCGGCGCTTTTGGCGCACCGGACACCGTAATCGTCCATCCCGCTCGCGGGGAAACTGTTGTTCCGGAAGGAAGCATACAGAACTGACCTGAGGTCCCGCCAGGAACCGCCTTTCAGTACTTTGAACTCCCCACCGAGTGGGCTTTCCGGATTCACTTTGTGGCTTTCCTGCTTATAATACTCGCGATCAAACCAGTCGTCCACCCATTCTTTGACGTTTCCCAGCATGTGATATAAGCCGTAGGGACTCTTCCCCTCAGGCATGGATTTGACGGGCATCAGGGTGCGGAAACCCTGTTCCTGGGTCCAGGTCTGGAAATACCTGGCGAGGTCGTGTGTCGGCTTGGTGTTTCCCCAGGGAAAGACTTGTCCATCTTGTCCCCGTGCGGCCTTTTCCCATTCCGCTTCCGTCGGGATGCGTTTCTCTTTCCATTCACAATAGGCTTTGGCCCCAAACCAGGTGATGGAATTGGCTGGATACTCTTCAGCACCGGTAACGGGTCGATATTGCCTTCCGTTGGAAATGATGGTCGAGAATTTTTGTGCCTTGAAATATTTTTTGCGGTCCTTAGGGTCGGGAACGGTATTTAAAAACGCAGCGTAGTCCCGATTGGTGGCTTCAGTTTCGTCCATGAAAAATGCGTCGACAAATACTTTGTGCTCCGGACGCTCATCTTCGCCGTGAAGGTTCGACCCCATGATAAAAAATCCTTCTGGGATGAGGACCATACCTTCAGGAGCCTTTACGTTTGACAACCCACCAGACTTATCCGCTTCCTTGATATAAGCACGGGCTCTGTCTGCCAGAGTGCCGTCCGGCTGTTTTTCCAGGAAATATTTCAAGTGGGGCAGGGCTTTCCCCGGTTTTTCAGATTCCATCAAAATCCATCCGATAAAAAACGAAACCTCGGTTTTAGCGGGAAAACGGTTCTGTGCTTCAGTAAGGTCTTCGGTCATGGCCGTGATGAGGACATCGTCTTTTTGCTCCAGGACTTTTTGGTACCAGCGTTCCGCTTCATCCACATGGCCCTGTATCAAATGATAGAGACCAAGGTTCATCTCGCCCAGGGATTGCATGCGCGGGTCTTTCCCCGCTTCGAGTCCTTGTTGTGTCCTTTTGATGGCATCTTCAATTTTATCCTGAAGATACAATATCCATCCCAATTGAATGTGGGCGTGCTGAGTGCCGGGGGATTGTTCGAGGATATGTTCCAGTTGGGTCGCCGCTGCTTTGTATTGTTTCAACCGGTAGTGTGCCTCTGCAATGAGTTCGTTGACATCCAGGGTCAGAGGAAACGCTCGCTGGGTTTCTTGCAGTGATTGCAACGCGACCTCGGCCTGATCCATCCTGAGATAAACATGGGCCACTCTCAGGCGGTGTCCGGGATTTTGAGGTTCCAGCTCGATTAGTTTTGTCAGGTGGATCAGGGCACTGGCCCACTGTTCCTTTTCCATATAAAGGCGGGCCAGAATGTTGCGAGTCGGCCCGTGTTGTGGGTTGATCTGTGCAGCCTGCCGGAAAGCATCAATCGCTTCTTCATCCCTTTTAGCTTCCGACAAGGCAATGCCAAGGTTGAAATAGGTCTGCCAGTTATTGGGGTCTGTCTCCAGCGCTTTTCGGTACAACTCGATGGCACGGTTGAAATCCTTTTGCTCGGAATAGATATTAGCAAGGTTGTTTCGGACATCTAGCGCCTTGGGATTAAGCGCCATAGATTGCTCCAGATAAAAAACCGCATCGGTGGTGCGCTTGCCACGGAACATCACCATGCCAACGTTGTTCAGGTAAGCCCCGAGTGTTTGCTTTTTTGTCAGGTTCTTCATGAAGAAGGGATTCTGTGCCGAAGCTCCAAGAAAACGTTCCTGGTAAAACGTATCGTCGAAAGTCTGTCCTGCTTGAGTTGCTTCAATGTTGGCGCGAAAATTACCGTCATCATAGCGAACAAAAAAATGGTTGGGCAACGCCACCCCATGCAGGGGCAGGTTCAACCGGTCGGCAACGATCAGGTACAGCAGGGACAGGTTCATGCAATATCCGCGCTTGGAGGCCAGCAATCCGTGCAGGAAAAGTTCTGCAGGGTTGACCGGGATTCCCTGCGGATCGACCTGCTCCGTGAAGCGAAAGCCGTTGTCCTGATGGATGACCTCTGTAAGAACCTTCACAGTCGCCTGAGGCGAAGGGGTGTCGTCAAGCTTTGATTTTACGGCGGCGGTCAAACGATCCAGAGTTTGATGAAACTGTGTTTTGTCGACCTTCTCGTCCCAATCTTCAGAAATGGACCACAAGGCTTGTGTCAGGTTAAGGCGGTCGTTGGGGAACGAAAGTGTATTGAGTAGTTCCTTATGACGCAGGTTGTCCATCTTTGCCTGGACCTGTGGCGCCAGAGTCAGAATAAAAAAGGAAACCAGAAGAAAAAACTTTAGATACCGAAAATGTGATGGCATGGGGAAATTTCAAATGAAGGTGGAAGCCGGATTTCTTTTAGTATAACAAATGAAATGGGTCGGGCGCATCGTCAATGGAAAACATTTTGAAGCGTGTTTTTGAGCTGTTCTGATATCCTGGTTACAAGTCCCCTTTGTCGGCCTGTGCCTGTCGAAGGAAAGGGAGAATAGCTATATACACAAAGCGGTTTCCCTGTTGGCTGACCGGCAGGTCTATTCCCTGCGGACCATCCAGCCTTCTGTGCATAGGGCTAGCGCCACCATCAGCAATAGAGGGGTGACCAATGGAAACCCGGCTTCAATATTGGCAGATTTGATTGATTCAGGTTGATGCGTAATGTCGACCGAGACCCCGCGCAAAATATCGCGCACCCGGGTTTCTCCGATTTTTTCTGCTACCGATTCCCGTGTGTCGATGTTGACAGTGAAGCCACCGGCCGCAGTTGCGGATGCAGGTAGATGATCAGCTGTCTGGATGTTAGTTTCCTCCTCCCCCTCTTTTGGGGAGTCTTCAATTTCCGGAGATGAGTAAAGGGAATACACACCGGGTTTTCGTGTTTCTTCAAAACGCGGCAATTGATCTTCTCCTGCGGACAGGAGATGGACTTTCCCCTCCGGAGACTCAACCCACCAGTCGTCTTCGCTGTCACCCAGCTCGATTGCCTCCATCACCTGTAAATCTTTACGCGTGATCGTGTCCAGGGATTGCGCAGTGTATTTTATCCAACGCTGCACCCAGGGCAGGAACATGGGCTGAATTGGAAAGTTGTTCCAATCGCGGTCGATGCTGGTGGTATACAGCAACACCTTGCCTTTTCCAAAATCAGACTCCACCAGCAAAGGCTCCTGGTTGGTCAGTCGCATGGGGACCACAAACTCCTGTCCGGATTTGGATTCCAGGCTGAAAAAAGTATTGACCCGGACGTGTTTCAATTCTTGTAGCATTTTGCCTGAAAACACTTTCAATGCCGGATGCCTGCTGGCTTCGGCCAATATACGGAAAGGTTCCTCGCTCGGGTTCGCCTGCTTGACAGTTTTTAGCGATACCGGCAGCAGGCCGCCAAGTTTTTCGTTGTAGGCCCTCGGGTTGACCTGATCCCCCAGCGTTATCATCAAAGCTCCACCCTGAGACACAAAGCGCTCAAGTTCCTGTTCATAGCCGAACGGGATTTGTCTGACATTGCAAAGCACAACAGCGGAAAAGCGCGAAAGGTCAAGGTTTGGCAATTCTGCCAGCGTCGAGATTTGCGGGTCTATATCGGACACAGACCTCGAAAACGGGTTCATTGCCCGTTCAATATAAAAAATTTCATTCTGGTGGGACACTCCTCGCGGATCGCCATCGACCAGTAGCACTCTCAAACGCTGATCGGGCTGATATGAAAAAATTCGCTTGTTGTCCGTGAGAAGGCCATCGTCTGACAGCCTGATAAAACCCGATAGCCTGTCTTTCCCGAGATGGGGAAAGGTGAATTCCTTTTGAAGCAGTTCGCCGGGTTTGAGCGAGAGCGTTTCTTCTGATTGTTTGTTCCCATCCACCCAGAGCGATGCGTTTACCGAGTTCAGTGCCCGGGTGGGGGAGAGGTTTTTGATTCCATACCGGATACGTATCATTCGACTGTGGGTTAAAAACTCCTGAGAAACCCGGACTGATTCAATCGCAGCCTTGTTTGGTGCTGATTGTGCTTCAGAAAAATCCAACACACGAACCTGAACCTCTTGTTCCTCCATGGAAGGAAAGGTTTCTTCTCTCCATCCGTTTTCATCGAGATCGGTTATGAGAAAGATGCGCTTGATTCCCTTGGGTCCGTTGCCGAGAAGATCCATCGCAAGTTCAAAGGCACCCCCGATATTGGTGGTCTGAAAACTTGGGTTCAACGACCGGAGTTTTTTTCTTAAATCTTCAGTTTCCCGGGTCCAGCCTTCCAGCACTCGTGGCGGGTCGGATGCCAGCACCAGGCTGGCTTGATGATGGCCTGGCATTTTCTCCAGGAAGGTGTCGAGAACTTTTTGTGCTTTTTTGTAAAGTGAACCCTCCTTGCTTTTTGCCCCCATGCTGTAGGAATCGTCGAGAATGAAAACGGTGGCCGTTGGTTGGTCTGGCAGAAGATCGCTTTGCTCAGACATTGAAAAGAGAGGATTGGCCAATGCCAGGCAAAGAAATGCCAAAGCCAGACACCGCAAAATGAGTAACAATAACCGGTTTGGGCGGGAACGCCGGATGGATCTTTTCTGTGCCTGGGTCAACAGGTAAACCGCCGAAAACGGGATTCGGGTTTGCTGCCTTCGGGTTAGCAGATGGATCATTACTGGCAGCGATAGCCCGAGCAAGCCAAACAGGTACATGGGATTTAGGAAATTCAGGCTCATGCTTTGAACAGGCTCCTTCTTTTGAGGAGGTAATACCGGAGGACCTGGTCAAGCGGTGTGTCGGTTTGTGTGAATTGGTAATCGATTCCAAGCGACGGGCAGTGGTGGCGGTAGTGGCGAATTATGTCCTGAATCAATTCCTGATACTGCTGCCGGATTTCGACTGGATCCAGCCCAATGGGAGGATCGTCCTCCAGGGACTCGAATACGATATCTCCGTCGAATGGAAACAGCACTTCGTCAGGATGTAAAATATGGAATAAAATAACCTCCAGTCCTTTACTGGAAATCAGTTTCAAGGTTTTGAGCACATCGTCGTCACGCGATAATAAGTCAGACACCATGATCAGCATCCCTCGCCGCGGAAGTCCTTCTATTAATTCCTCCACTGTCTGCTTAATGCGTGTTTCTCCAGAGAATTGTGTTTGCCCCACACTGTAGAGAATGGGCTGGAAATGCGACGGTTTGGAGCGGGGAGGAATATGGTCCGTTACCCCTTTGTTGAACGAAATAAGGCCTACCGCGTCGTATTGCTTTAGCAACAGGTAAGACAGAGCCGCGACCAGAGTCCTCGCATAGTCCGCCTTGTCCATGGCGCTGGAGTTTTTAAGTGGCGATTTATAGGCCATGGATCCGCTGGCATCCAGCAAAATATTGCATTTGAGGTTGGTCGATTGCTCGAATTGCTTGACGTGATACTTATCCGTTTTGCCGACGACTTTCCAGTCAATGTGTCGTATATCGTCGCCTGGCGTATAGTCCTTGTACTCGGCAAATTCGACACTGGATCCCTTGTGCGGACTTTTATGCTGTCCGGAAAGCAGCCCCTCCACCAATCTGGTGGCGTGGATCTTCAGGGTGGCGATTCGGGTTAGAATTTCCGGATCAGAGGTGAACGTGCTGGTCTCTACCATAATGAAGGGCCTATCTCAGCAGGGTTTGGTTGACATTAGAAGGTCGGTCGTTACAATGTCCATTCAAATCATTTTACACTTCCCGAACTTAAAGTTATAGAGGCCAGTGAGCGGCACTAAGATTTGCAAATTTCATTATCTGGAAGGTCACTCGGAGCATTGGGGGCTTTTGGACCGTCAGGCGTTTGCCGGTGCGGACGCACAGCCTCACTATGCGCCGGACACCCCGGTGCGACCGGCCCACCTAAAGCTCGACCTCAGATTTGACTGGGAAGAGGAGCGGGTGTGGGGTACGACCACACATGAGGTCGTGATCCAGAACCCTGAAATTCGAGAGATTCAACTCGATGCCATGCAGCTCGAGGTCGACCGGGTCCGGGTGCGTAACCGGAAAGTTGAATTCGAGAACACAGATAAAAAGCTTATCATCCCTGTCCCCGCATCCATCAAAAAAGGTGAACGACTCAGCATAGAAATAAGTCATTCTGTGACACGTCCTGTCGCCGGGATTTATTTCACCAAGCCTGATGACCATTACCCGGAGCGATTCAAGACGGTGTGGTCCCAAGGGCAGGACGAAGATTCAAAATATTATTTCCCCTGTCTTGATCAGCCTAACTTCAAACAGACGACCGAAGTGATCCTGCACCTGCCTGCTGGAATGTTTGGTCTTTCCAACGGGCGATTGCTCAAAAAAAAGAAAACCGCCCGTGAGTCGTATTTCCATTACAAAATGGAAAAACCTTATTCGACCTACCTGCTGTCCATTGTTGCAGGAGAATTTTCCGAATTTAAAAAGAAGCAGAGCGGTGTGGACATCATCTGGTATGTGCAGCCCGGCCGTGAGAAGGAAGGTCGAAATGCATTTAAAGATACCGGGCGCATGGTGAAGTTTTTTTCCGAGTACACGGGTTATAAATACCCCTATCCACACTACACGCAGATTGCCGTTCCTGAGTTTATTTTTGGCGGTATGGAAAACTTTACCGTCACGACACAAACCGATCTCACACTACATGATGACCGGGCTGCTCTCGACATCGACTCCGATGGACTGGTCGCACACGAAGCGGCCCACACCTGGTTCGGTAATGTGCTGACTGCCAGAAGCTGGAGTCATGCCTGGCTGCATGAATCGTTCGCGACCTACTTCGATGCACTTTACACACGTGAATCCAAGGGTGAGGATGAGTTCCGCTATCAGCTTCTGGAAGATTCCGAAACATATTTTGCTGAAGATAATAAATACCGTCGGCCCATCGTCACCAATGTCTATAAAGAACCCATTGATCTGTTCGATGCTCATCTTTACCCCGGTGGTGCTGTACGGTTGCATCACTTAAAATCGCGGGTTACCGAGCCTCAATTTCGTAAGGCGCTTGCGCTTTACCTCAAGCGTCATGAGTTCGGGCTGGTTGAGACAGTGGACCTGTTTCGCTGTCTGGAGGAAGTCACGCACCGCAATTTCGATGACTGGCGGGCCGAATGGATCGATCGTGGCGGTTACCCTGCGCTGGATGTTAAGTTTGCCTGGGATCCAGCAGCATCGATGGCAACTGTCGAAGTGAAACAGACGCAAAGGAGTGACAAGAAAAATGAAGCGTTGCTTTTCAATCTGGATTTGGAGGTTGGGTTTTACACCCAGCGGGGAGAAGAATTGTTTCCCCTTAACATCACCAAAAAGGAAGAGAAGTTCCTATTCAAGCTGAAACGCAAGCCACTTTATATAAGGTTGGACCCGACCTATA
>JAJDAX010000021.1 GCA_029261615.1 Nitrospinaceae bacterium | reverse complement strand
TCGCTATGAGGGTTCTGCCAAGACGACTCACGAATATGTTCGAGAATCAATCCTCAATCCGAGTGCTTACATAGTTAAGAATGAGGCTGATGGCGAACTGTTCCCTGATGGTGTCATGCCGCAGGATTTTGGTAGCAAGTTGTCGATTGACGCTTTAAATAAACTTGTGGACTTTATTAGTAATACTGAAGCAGGCTCCGAAGGTTAGAGGAGAAGGACAAAATGAACAAAACCTTGTTAAGTCTTATAGCAACACTAGGTGTGGCGTTTGCCCTTCATTTTGGAGTGCGTGGGGTATTCGTCAATGAAGCGCCTACCATGATCCTGAATCGATACGCCTTTTTTCTAATAATGGTGCTATCGATCATTGCAGTGAACCTGATCCTTCGGCTAACGCCTGTCATGACTATGAAAGCGGCGTACGTGTGGGGGCTGGGTTTCTACTTTTACGACACCATCCTGACTCCACATGTTCCCTGGACCCTGTTCATCACTTACATGATGCTGTGGACCATCGGAACCTTCCTCTATATTTCGCAGGATAAGGATACGTTTGCGGAATTCAGGTTGCCTATCGTGAAAACGATTACGGGTGAGTATAAAATTGCTCGTTTCATCGTATTCGCTTTGCTGCCAGTATTGGTGGGTTGGGGAACGTACAAGTTCATTTACCCAAAATACCCTGAGCCGGTTGAGTTGCGTACGGTACATCCTGCGCCTCCTGCAACCACAAAGGTTCATGGGAAAACTTACGCGCTGGAAGGGTTGCAGAATCCTTACCGCGTGGATGAGCAGGACAATTACTATGAAGGTGGTACCCAGCTTCCGGTCGAAGGCAAGTTTCCCTTTCTCGATGCAGAGTCAGTGGAATACATGAAGTATGTGACCGAGGGTGGAACCGTTTTCTTTCAGAATTGTCATTATTGTCATGGTGACCAGTTGAACGGCCTTGGGATGTTCTCCCATGTGTTCAACCCGACGCCGGCGAACTTTGTCGACCCGGGAACGATCGCCATGCTCCGTGAATCCTTCCTTTTCTGGCGGGTTTCCAAGGGTGGTCCTGGATTGCCAAATGAATCCACCCCCTGGTCTTCTGCGATGCCCCCTTGGGAAGAACATTTAACAACGGAACAAATCTGGAAAGTCGTCCTGTTTGAATACTGGTACACAGGATGGCATCCGCGAACCTTCGACGAAGAATCTTCTTCCGGTGGAGAAGGTGGCGGCGGTCATTAACCTGAACTTTAACTCTGTTACCAATTCAAATAGGGACCTAAAGAGGCAAACATGACAATTTACAAAAAATCATTCAAACCGGTTCTTGGTTTTCTGGGGATGGCATTAATGCTCGTCCTTCCCTCGATAGTGCTGGCTGGAAAGCCGGACCCTATCCAGGCAGATAAGCTGGAACATGGTAAAAAGGTTTACTTTAAAAGATGTGTCTGGTGCCATGGTGTTGAAGGTGGCGGGGATGGTCCTTCTGCGGACCGGCTTTTCACCCGTCCTCGTAACTTCATCCAGGGTACTTTCAAAATCCGCTGGACAGACTCCGGTCAGTTGCCAAGGGACGTTGATCTTGAAACGACCATTAAAAACGGCCTTCCAGGGTCTGCGATGCCAGCTTGGGGTGAAGTTCTCTCTGATGCTGATATCAAAGCGGTAGTCCAGTTTGTTAAATCTCTTGTTCAAGACCGGGATTTCGTGGATGAAGATGAGGATATGGAAGTCATGGACTGGGGTGGCCAGAAGAACGGCGAAAATCCCTGGGGTGTGACCGGTCCTTACTACATTGGAGTTCCTGAAGAAGCAATCACTGCTGGTGCGGAACTTTTTAAAAAGAACAAGTGTTTTGAGTGTCACGGTGGTGAAGGCCGCGGTGATGGTAACCCGACCATGAAAGATGACTGGGGTTTTCCGATTGTTGCTGCAGACTGGCAACAGTGCTGGAACTTCCGAGGAAGCCGTCGGGATGCATTCGATCCATTCAACGTTGTTCGAACGATCTCAACTGGAATCAACGGCACTCCAATGCCGAACTTTCGGGAGAAGATCACTCCGGATGAGCGATGGCAACTTGCGGCTTTCGTGAATTCTCTTTGTCCCAGAAAGAAAATTGATTCCTTGGTCAATAAGCCGATCACTGACTTTCTGATTAAATCGGTTTACACTGCGGGTCCGGTCACACCTAACATGGACGATCCTATGTGGCAGGCGCCTGAGCATGATAATCGCCTTCCTGGTATGGAACGTTCCGAAGAGTACCTCGCAAACGGTGGAGACCAGTTCTGGAGTTACATTGCTATGGGTGGTCAGATTACTCGTGGGCAGCGTAATTTTGACCCTAAAGTCGATAACCTTTGGGTCATGTCCCGCTGGTCTGATGAGGATCAGGCTATTTACTACTTGGTTGAATTCCATAACCGCTTTCTTTCAACTGACCCGGAATTTCCTGACGGAGTAGCCATTCAGTGGCCTGGGCAGATTGAAGATCTGTTTGGTGCGGAAAAGCCGTATTTCATCTACGGTGATGCCAAAAAGCCGGTTGATATCTGGAAAGCCAACTTCATGGCCAAGGATTACAACCCGACCAACGCTCCTAAACCTGAAGGTTATGATCTTGATGTCAGTGTGACGGAATTGGTAGGGCATGGCTTTGATGCAGTTGAGGCCAAGGAAACACCGGGTGGTGTTGAAGTTGTTCAGTCCAAATTCCAACAGGGCCGCGTGAAGATAATGTTTAAGCGGGCTCTGAACACGGAAAACCCGAACAAAACTGATGTACAGTTTCAGGATTCGACTTATATTCCTGTTTCTTTCTTTCAGTGGGCGGGTTCGGACAAGGAGCACGATGAGCATATGGCGATTTCGACTTGGGTATACACCATTCTGGTGCCAGCCCTGCCAGCGTCTCTGAACTACATGCCTCCTATCATGGCAATTGCCTTCTTTGGTTTTCAGGTTTGGCTGGTTCGCATGACCAAGCGTACCGGTCAAATGGTCAAAGATGGTACATGGAAGTAAAATGAAGTGACCTTCAAGGTCATTGCATATAGAAAGGCCCGCCTGAAAAGGCGGGCCTTTTTTTATTGTTTATACACAGATAGCAGCAAAACCTGTTTTGAGATATTTCGATAAAGGCACTTAGATCATTTAAAAGAATGTTTATTTCAAAAGCAGGTGAATGAACCAAAATCCAAATAAAAAAAGCCCACCCAAAATGGGCAGGCTTTTGTTTTTTCCCGGGGGAACCCGGGTTACCGATCCGTCTTGTATATGGCTGGAATTAACTAGTTATTGATCTGCTCCAGATCCATGTTGCCTTCATAAATTTCACGAAGGGCCAACTCATAATATCTTTTTGGTGAGTCTACTTCAATGTCGTCGCCCTCGATTACCAACTGAGCACCTTTTTCCAACTGGTGGATCCGCTGTGCTACGAGGATACAAAGGAGATAGCGGCTTTTGATAACGTCCAGTGCTTTCTTTTCAAGTTCCAGAATTTCCTGCATGAGTTTCCTTTTTTTAGGAATTTAGTTAATCGTAGATTTTATCCTTGTTTTGCCCATTCGTCAATGAAGCAAAAGGCATGATAAAATAATTAGGCAATTGGATGATAAAAAATTGATGAAAAAAGGCTTCTCTCTATTTTAATATCGCCCGTATAGTATCCAGAGTTTTGGTGATCATTCCGGTTGATATTTCCCTATGGGTCACGGCCCTGAACACCCCCGGTTCGATTTCCAGGATTTTTATGGCCTTCAGGTTTAATTTCTCTACAAATTCCTGAGGGTTGAGATGCTGACAGTTCATTTGAAAGAATAGAATATTGGTTTTCACTGTTTCTGGGTAAATGGATAAACCGGGTGTGGCAGCAATCCCGTTTGCTAAAAGCCTGGCGTTGGCGTGATCCTCGTTCAAGCGGCTAACTTGTTCTTTAAGGGCGAAAAGGCCCGCAGCCGCCATGTGCCCTGCCTGCCGCATTCCTCCCCCGGCCATTTTCCTGAGCTTTCGTGCCCCTTTGATGAATTCCTGGGTCCCCGCCACAAGAGAGCCCACAGGGGCTGACAACCCTTTTGATAAACAGACAACTAATGAGTCGACATGGCGGGTGATGTCTCGTACATCAACACCCAGGGCGACGGAGGCGTTGAACAGCCGAGCCCCATCTAGGTGGATTTTTAAATCGTGTTGTTGAGCCAGGGCCTTGGCTTCTTTCATAAATTCCACTGAAACAGGGGCTCCGTTGCAATAGTTGTGAGTGTTCTCCAGGCAGAGGAGTCGGGTAGGGGGGTAGTGCAAGTCCGGTGAACGAACGGATTTCCTGATTAAATCGAGTGGAATGGTTCCATCGGGCTCATTGGGGATCGTTCGCGGATGGATGCCACCAAACGCAGCAACACCTCCCACTTCGTTTAAAAAAATATGGCTTCGATCACCCAGCAGGATTTCATCGCCCCGCCCACAATGAGCGAGGACGCTGATGAGATTCCCCATGGTGCCGCTCGGAACGAAGAGCGCCGCCTCTTTCCCCAGCATATCCGCGGCAAGGTCTTGAAGTTCATGAACGGTAGGGTCTTCGTTCAGCACATCGTCCCCGACTTTTGCACTGGCCATTGCTTCGCGCATGGCGTCGGTTGGTTGGGTGACCGTGTCGCTTCTAAGATCTATTACTGTCATCTAAAGTTCTCCTGCTTCTGGATTCTGTTCTACTTTTTATGATGCGGTAATACACCAGGGAAGTAAAAAATACCGGTACGGCAAATCCACCGAGCAGAACATTGCGTGCCCAAGTGCTTGAAAACGACAAGCCCGTCATTAACCGGTATTCCCAGGTGAAGGCCATGGAAAGTATTGCGATCAGGATCAGGATATACCCGATTCTTTTTGATTTTTTTGGGCCGGGAAAAACGATGGTGCGTGCAATGACGTTCAGACTTAAAAACAGGATACCGTTTAAAAACATCAAGGTG
>JAJDAX010000020.1 GCA_029261615.1 Nitrospinaceae bacterium | reverse complement strand
CCTCAGGTGGCGCAGCATTGATTGCGGCACGCGAAGGTTCAATACCAATCACCGGATCAAATCCGCATTCGAGCAACCAGGGCAATAGAGGCCCGGTACCCGCCCCCACGTCCACCGCTGCATTTCGTCCTGCAAGACGAGCAATATGTGGTGAGAGCACTTTCGAATAATTTTTTGCTGCGGCCAGGGCTTCAGGACCTGAATCAAAATCTGCGTCTGAATAAGCGTTCGATAAAAATTCAACCGGCGGAGGTGCAGGAGCATAGACGAGATCGCATTCCCGGCAACGCACAAGACGCAGGCACATAAACTCTGGCTGTTTGCGTGAAGCGTAGGTAAAATTGCTAATCTTGTCTGAATCGATCCGCTCGTCGGCATAGGGTATTTGAGATTGACTGCCACAACCCGGACAAACCCTTTCTGCGTTGACTTGGTCGGCAAGTTGCATGCCTAGTTACGCGCCCTGTGTTGAGCCGGGCGGACTTCACCGCGCATAATCAGACTACGTCGAATGAAGGCGGGACGCGCTTTGGTTTCTTCAAATATTTTCCCGATGTATTCGCCAAGCAACCCAATCCCCAGAATAGTGAAGGAACCAAAAAACATGACCATCAGGGAAATATAAGTAAGTCCCTCCGGAACAGATTCTGGAAATAACAAACGTGTGACTATGCTGTAGGATGCCAACCCGACGGTTCCTATAGATGTTATCCCGCCCAACGCGGTGAGCATGTGAAGAGGAATCCGTGTGAAGGAAAAAATTCCTTTCTTGGCCCAGCCAATATTCTTTATCCAGTTATTAGTGCTTGTCCCGAACATGCGTTCCGGACGTTCGTAGTCAACACCCACCTGATTAAATCCGACATAGGCACGCAATCCACGAAGGAACGCATCGCGCTCCTGGCACTGCAACAACCAGTAAACAACCGAACGATCCATCAGGGAAAAGTCGCCGGCATCCCTTGGTACAGAAATTTCACTCATGGCAGAAAACAGGCGGTAAAAACCACGGTAACAGGCCTCAAGCAATACCGACATTTTGCGTTTGACGCGTCGCCCGAAAACAACATCAGCACCGGCCCGCCATTCTTTCACAAAGTCCTCAATCAGTTCCGGCGGGTCCTGAAGATCTCCGTCAAGAAGAACGCAGGCCTCTTTACTGGCAAGTTCCATTCCACTTCTGAATGCCGACTGGGAACCAAAATTTCGCGCATGCGTGATGCCCACGACATGTGGGTCCCGCGCACTTATTTCCCTGATAACTTCTGTTGTGTTGTCCGGGGAACAATCGTTGACGAAAATAATTTCATAATCGAGACCAAGTCGATTGAATACTTTAACCAATCGTTCGTGCATGATCGGAATCGCCTGCTCATCTTTATAGCAAGCGATAACAGCAGAAATTGATTTTTTTTCCTTGTGATGATGTTTCTTGGTGAGTTTCGAAAAATCAGCTTCCACCAGATAGTTTTTCCACCATTCCCTCGTATCTGCCAGTCCTTCTTTCAAACCAACCTTTGCTGTCCACCCCAATGTTTCTTTCGCTTTTGTCGGGTTGGCATACCAGTCCTTCACGTCCCACGCACGACCCACTCCAGGATTGAATCTTGGCTCCTCTTCAATTTCAAACAACCGTCGAGTCAAACTGGCCAGGGAAGCCAGAGATGTCTGAACTCCGGTTCCTATATTAAAAGACTCGCCGGCAATTTCAGGAGCCATGTGAATAGCCGCATCAATGAAAGCTTCGACCGCATCGTCAATGTACAAAAAATCCCTCGATATCTCCGCGTGTGCGAAAACTGGAAGTTTGCCTTCCATGCTCTTTTCGCAAAGTACCGGGATGAGACGCGAACTATCCTCATAGGGTCCATACACAGAATAAATGCGCAAATTGGCGATTGGAACTCCTCGTACTTTTCCATAGTAGGAGATCGCATGACTCGCAGCAGCTTTACTAACAGCGTAATGGCTGTTTGGGATCAAGGAGTTGATTTCACCCGGGCCGGAAGCATTCATCCCATATTCAGACGAACTTCCTGCGTGGATGTATGCAGATAAATCAAGCTCGGCGATCTCTTCCATCAGACTAATGAAACTCAGATAGTTCGTCGAATGCACTCGTGCAATGTCTTGTTCGAATGAATAGGCCCCAAAAGATGAGCAATCAAATATTGTCTTGGGCTTGACCCGGTGAACAAGGGATAAAACACTGATCGGGTCCTGAAGATTTAGAAACGAAATATGTGTCGAGGGTATTCCTTTGAGACGCCAGGAATCTCCAGAAAAGACAGTGCCGACAACATCCTCCCGGTTTTCAAGACAACGACGAAGAATATTTGCGCCGATGAAACCACTCGCGCCGATGACCAGAATAGGACCGGTCAGACTTTTGATTTTGTTATCAAGGTTCATATTTTTTCTTTCAAGATCACTTCCCGAATTCCCGTAGCATCCAGCCCGCATTCAGCCCTATGAAATCCCTGGGACCCAAATCGACCTGATGGATAGCGGAGGGCATGGCGATGAACAAATTTTGATACCTGGATCCCCTTTTGAGCCATTGAAAGAGCAAGCTGCATTCCAAGCCCCCCTTCCGCGACATGTTCTTCAAGAACAAACATATTTTTTCCAGCGACCTGACTCCAGAACAATTCAGGAACCTTTCCATTTACAAACTCCGTCACCGCCCAGACTGATGGCCTGTCCTCCATGGGAATATCAAGTATGGCTTCCCATGCAACCCCCGCAATCGGGCCAAGAGCCGCGATAGCACCCTG
>JAJDAX010000019.1 GCA_029261615.1 Nitrospinaceae bacterium | reverse complement strand
ACCTCTCAACGGATTTCGCTTCGATGGATTCTGCGGGACGATCGACAACGCCAGGGTTTCGGTAAGACTCAACTCATAAGCAGGACGGTGATAATAAATCAGGCTGGCGGCACCAACGCCTTCAATATTCCCACCATAAGGGGCGAGATTGAGATAGGCCTCGAGGATTTCCTCCTTCTCATAGTGACGTTCCAGTTGGAGAGCTCGAAAAATCTGCTCCAGTTTTCCGGGAAGTGTGCGCGATGTAATATTAAAACGCAGGCGGGCCAATTGCATGGTGAGGGTCGACCCCCCTACCCGCCTCTCCTGCTTTAAATAGGTTTCATAGAATGCGCGGACAAGAGAAAAGGGATTGATGCCCGGATGTTCAAAAAAATAGCGATCCTCCTGCAAGAGTGTCGCCTGTATCAAACGTGGGGAAATATCACCTAGAGGTAAGCGGACGCGGTATATCTCATCCGGTGCCAGTGAAAGACGCAGCAGTTTGCCATTGCGATCATAATAGACGTCAGAAAACCCTACCTCGCCCATCAGGTCCGGCTTGGGAAGAAAATAGTAGCCCGCCCCGAGAAAAATAAAGAGCACCAACACCACGCCGCCCCAAGGAGCGCACATGCGAAATTTTTTCCTGACCTTACTCCACATGGATCTTTCCTGCCAGGCCACGCGCCTGAATCCTGGAATCGTACATGGATTCCGCGTATGGCGGCGGAATGGTGAAATCCCCTTTGTTAGTCGGGCGGATTCGGTAGCGGAAAGTTTGTTCCTTTGGTTGTATGGAAAGGTACCCGATAATACGATCCTCCCTTTTATCGATAAATTCAGACTTGAGAGTAGAACCCTCACCGGCTTTATCGAGAACAAGGTCAAATCCACCCGGCAGGAGATCCACCAGCGCGATGTTGTCAATCCACTTGTTCTCATGCGAGTGAAGCGTGAGGACAACGTCCAACTCCTCGCCAAGTTTCGCTTCGGTCACCGTCTCGCCCTTCAGGTCATGAAATTCACGGGTGATTTCCATCCCTTTGGCAATAGGCTTTTCAGGGAGGGTTTTATCGAAACCGGTATTTGCCACCTGATAAAACAACCCATGCTTGCCGCTGCCCTTGAACCTGAAAGAAGAAACGTCACCCTCGACCAGAGCCCGCTTAACGGACACACCTGTTGTTGCAAGGGGAGTAAACTTCCCTGAACCCTCCCCACGTTCAATGATCACGTCCCCCGCCTCTTGACCTCCAACGGCCAGGGTGTACTCGTTCAGTGCCTGAATAGCGTATGAAGAAGACAAAGAGTTGTAGCGGGTTTCACCAATGAAGTTGGCGATTTTAAAAATAATTTCCCGGTCCATCGCTTTCAAGCGTTCAGGAAAATGCCGTGCCAGCAGGACCACATACTGACTGTATTTAATGAGACTGTTGTAATAGTTGTATCGTGGCCAGAAGTCTTCCTGCTTGAATATGAATTTATCAAGAATAGGTGCCGCCAGATCGTCCTGCTTCATCAATTTGAATGCAGCCGCCAGATAAACCATGGTGAGGTCGTTGTCCCATTTAAACCTGGAATGACGTGAAATGTAACTCATCAGGTGGGTCACATAGTTGGTCGTCACTTCACCGTTGCGCGTCAGGATATAAATACCGTACGCCTTGGACCGTGCATCATCCATTGACCGGATCGACTGGTTGACCGTATCTTTCAAATACACCACACCTCTCTGAGTCAAGTCAGTCGGTACCGGAAACCCTTTCTCTCGGCTTAATGTAAGAAAGTCCATAGCGTAAACGCTCGGAAATAAGGACGCAGTCTGATTTCCAGACCAGTTGCCAAAACCACCATCGGAAGTTTGCCGCTCTCGAAGCCGGTCAACCGTCCGTTTCAAACTGTTTCGAATCTTTTCATCATCGAACTTGAAGTCCGGATTATCCAGGAGAGCAATCGGTGGGAATGCGCGGCTAATGGTCTGTTCCGTGCAACTGTGTACATTGTTTTCGAGGTAATCAACAAGACCCTGAATAAGACCAGCAGGTAATGCTGAAAGGCTGGCCTCGGTTTTTGAGAACTGCCGATAACGCTTTCTTTCCAGAGAAACCGTTTTTACTCCGGTTGAAAAATAACCGGAGCTCAACAAGGTCGCCTTAGGGACCGGGGGACGCACGCTGAGTGTTGCGGTGTATTCAATGGCATGATTTCCCTCACCGGCGGTGAATTTAATCGAAGCAGATCCCAAAACATCCTCAGCTTTTACTTTAAAACGCACCAAATCCTCCCGGCCTTCAGGGATTCCGATCGTTCCGGCTGGAGGTTCCACAAGAGAGAGGTGCTCTGACAATGAGACGGCAAAAGGAACCTGGGCATTATCACCGGAACCTTCGAGGTTATTCGCCAAGGTTGCGGTCACCTCAAAAATATCGCCCGGCGCAGCAAACACGGGTGTATTAGGACTGATTACATAGTCGCCCTTTACTATCGATTTTTGTTGCGTAGCACCGACCCCTCCGGCCGAAACGGCCACCGCCATCACGCGCAGGGTCCCGTTAAAATATGAGGGGACCTGATAAGTTACCGTTTGAGAGTTTGTATCCGCGCCAAGAATGCCCGACCAGAAAACAACCGGGGCATCGGTTTTCCTTCGAAAAGGATTGAGATGTTTTCCGCCGACGGCAGACATCCCGCCACCAAAGGCCAGAGATTCACGCACCGCAGAGAACTCGGGCATGATCAAATCCAGGATCTGTGTGGTGGCTACATCAAGAGCCCGACCCTTTAAAAAATAATCCAGAGGGCGAGGGGTTTTGTACTGCGCAACCTGCAAAATGCCCTCATCAACTGCGAACACAACAAGTCGGCTTGGGCGATCCGCAGAAACCTGAATAGACAATGGATTTCCGGGCCGTACTTTGTCTGGCACCTTGAGGTCAATTTTCACGCGCCTCTTCTCTATGTTCGCCACAAAGGGAACCACGGCATAGGTCAGCGGACTCATGTAAATCTCACGGGAGCTCATGGCGCGGGTAAAGGTCACGTTAATAAATCCATTGCCTTCAAAATCATCAGGCACCCTGATCTTTTGAAGCGTATCGGTCTTATCCGTGATAAACCAATGATGAGCGTACACCCGATCACTTTCAATCGTGATCAATCCGGCTCCTGTGTAAGGCGCCACAATATTCATCTCAATTTCTTCACCCGCCTTGTAGTAGCTTTTATCCAGTTTGATTTTTAGCTCGGCCCGCGTGTCTAACCGGCCTGCGAGATTCGCCTCTCCAGCAACTGAATACTCGACACGGGAGACATCCTTCCCACCGGAATCCGTCAACACCAGAACAAAATCACCAGGCGCAGTTGTGTCCAGTTTCAATTGCAATCCCTCGACACCAATATCCACCTGGCTGGTTTCCAATACGCGCTCCTTTGGAACCGATTCGTAGGCAAGTGTTCCATTTCTTTTCACAAGTGTGGATATATAGTCTTTCCGGACGCGACTGAGAAACAACCCCTTTCCAGCAACACGGTTGAGATCCGAGTCCACTGCGATCCAGTCCAAAGTGTGTTCTCGATCATCCTTTAAATATGAAAGATTGGAAGCTGTTTTATATCCAACAACAAATTCAAGTGGAGACACTAGAAGGTTGGCATCCACAGCGACGCTACGCCCACCTCCTGCCTCGAATCCTTCTCCCCTGAAATTCAGGAAGACACTGGCCTTGCCATACCTTTTAAGGTCAAGGTCAAATTCCGCGTCACCATTTTCATCAGATTTCTCATCCGGAAGCGGTTCGCTGATTCCGTTGTTCTTCAATCTCAGTGCATTAAAAAACTGATATCCAGAAAACTCTTTAAAAGAAAATGCACCTGGGGACAAAGTCAACGTCCCTTTAATACGACGGTTGGTTGCCGGTGTTCCGTATAAATTTTTCAAATTAACTTTTACCTTCAGCCCTTTCGGGGACACCCAGCCTTTTTTACGTGGTGAGTTAAAGTCCGCACGAATTTTAAGCCGATCGGGAAGGAACTCTTCTACGCGAACACTAGTGGAGTTGAGCAAGCTTCCCCGTTTTCCATCATTTGATATGTAAAGGTGAGCGTGATAGCGACCCGTAGGGGAAGTCTCCCGGGTTTGAAATGCGTATTCCTGAAAACCATTTGCCGAAAGTTTAATAACTTCTTTTTTGATACGAATTCCACGGGAGTCGAGGATATCCAGTTCCAATGGCACCCCCTGAAGATCTTTTACCCAGTCATTGGGTTTTACAATCAAGCCAAAATTGATCAGGTCACCAGGGCGATAAATCCCCCGGTCTGAAAACAGAAAGGCTTTCATTCCCGTTTGAGAAGCATGCGTTCCCGAAACCGGGAATCCGGAAAAATTCAATCCGCGGTCCCGTCTGTCATATGCCATGAATGATAAATCATCGCCTTTTGAGACCACCACAGCGACCGGCATTTTATCCTGCCTCATCCCACTGAGATCAGGAACCGAGGCTCGTCCATCCTCCCCTGTCGAAACGGTAAATACCCCGAGACCATTGTTTCCCAAAACCTCAATCTGGGCTTCCGCAACGGGCTTTCCAGTAGCTATGGATTGAACAAACACTTCGCGGCTTCCATTGGCGTTTCGCTTGATAATGAACCCCAGGTCAGTGACGAGAATAAATCGATTATCCTGACGGACTCTCAAATTTTTTCCGCTTTTTCCAAAGGCCCTGAGAAAAAACAGCCCTTTCTTACGCTCTTTTAAATAGGGAGAAAAATCAAAGGAGGAAAACTGAGGTGACTTATCGTCTTCTCTAAAAAGGGAGATCTCTTCCGTCTTCATATCCGCAATATGTTGGCGGTCAAAGCTGTAATTATTAAAATAAGGGCTGGCGAAATTACCCCGGGTCTGCGTTACCAGATGACTGATAAATCGAGGCAGTACGCGGGCCACTTCAAATTGAATCCCGTCAAGGCCACGTGCAGCAACCGATATTTTCTTTTCGCCACTCAATGCCAGGAGTCCCCCTGGTTGCATAAAAGAAAGTTCTTTGGGGAATAAGGGGACCGGGGTTATGGCTTGATAATCTTTCGCCAGGACAAACCCGCCAAATGTCTTCACTCCCTTTTTAAGTCTCACATAAAGGAATCGCCCGGGAAGAGTATCCAGCATAAGGCTATGCGTAGCAGAATAGTCCGTGGACTGCGGAACCAGCGAGAAATCCACCCGCTCTGCTGTTTTTAAAATTGTTTCGGATACTTCATTAGCCGCACGCCAGCGATACGGTTTTTTCTTTCCAGAATCCTTAGCCTCTACGGGGTGAAACTCAGGTAACAGAAAAATTTCAAGGTTTTCAACAATATCTTCGGGTTTCGCTTTCACATTAGTATCCAGCGTCAATACCTGATCGGTTCCATACTTCCTGTTTTTAACCAGAGTAATTTTAGCGGACTTGACTTGATAATAATCCGTCAGGCTTGGCACTCTCACCCGTTCCCGGAAAGATCTTTTAGACAATCTCTGCTGTCCTTTGGGCCGAGCACCGGGGTCAATCACGAGACTCAAGAACTTTTCTTTATCGGGAAGCAAGGGCAAGGCTGTTGTCAGATCGGCCCGGGTCAATTCTGCGTTGTAAATGATTTCAAAAGGAAAGCGGTCTTCAGAGCTCAGGTTTTTATTTTCCTCCCGTTTGAGGAAGCTAAAAGCCAACCTGTCTTCAAGAGCTTTTTTATCGACCGGGTAATTGAATTCCAGATGGGTGGCGATAACTTTTCGTACAGGGTTGTCAGGGTCCTGGAAAAACTTCATTTTTCGGACAGAGACCCGGAAAGGTCTGGATCGAAACTTATACTTATAATGGTCCACCACCACATGTTCAGGGAATACAGATTTATCAAAATCGACCTGATATTCCTGATCCGCAGTCCAGGGAGTTTCCGGTATGAACTTCAGGGTGTAATCATAATCCCAGCGCCATTCCCCCGGAACCTCTGGAACCAGAGAAATACCATGAAGAACAGTCTTGCCAGCCAGTTTTAAGTTTGCCCTACATGCGGAATAATATCGGTTGCCATACCTTTTTTTGCAGGCTTTATTGTCCATTTCAAAATAAAGCCTAAGGATATGTTTATTATCGACTGTAGTTTTCTTTGGCATTTTCACAAACACCGGTTCGTCCAGATGACCCTTTATCGGGTTTTCCTCAGCCAATACTGGATGTGAACCCGCCAATAAAATCAAAACAGCCAAACCTGACCAGATACAATTTTTTATTAAACCCATGGGCAATAATTCCTCAAAATAAGTGGTTGACCTAAAATATTTAATCGCCTCCTGTTGTCGACAAAACACTCCAGAAAACCATTTCCGGAACAAATAGATTACTGCTGTTTTACTGCCATTCCCAACTTCTTTTATGCCGAACAATTAAATGCCTAAAAACAAATACCCAATTCAATAAGAAATGAAGAAAAACTCATTTGGGGTGTAAATATTTCATAATATCGTCTTGATTTTTCCTCCTTCGCCGTTAACCTAAATATGGTCGTATTGACGGCCAAATTGCTATCAAGTTCCTATTCCACCTGTATTCGTGAGGTTTTTGTGGCCCTGACACTTCAACAAGTCAAAGACAGTAAAATCGCTTCTCCCCCTGGCGCCTATTTCAGCCTGAGGGAGGCGATAGAAAACCCTGACTCAACCGTTGCGGATTTCAGCTCTATCATCAGTGCCGACCCTGCTCTTGCAGCGCGTCTATTGAAGGCAGTTAATTCTCCTTTTTACGGACTTACCGCAAAAGTGGAGACTATTCCCCACGCCCTGAATATTATAGGCTCAGATCAGCTATCAGATCTGGCTCTGGCCACTTCAGTCTCATCCCAGTTTGACGGTATTGACATCGGCATTGACCTTGAGGCTTTCTGGAGGCATTCCGTAGGCTGCGGGGTTGCAGCCCGGAATATAGCGAAGTTTTTGAACCTGCCGGATATAGACCGTTACTACCTTGCCGGTATGCTGCATGATATTGGGAAACTGATTTTATACCGTGAAGCACCAGGGCAGATAGAAACGGTGCTCGCCCAATTTGATGCAAACACCGACGGAAGTATGCTGGCATTTGAAGAAAAATTAATGGGTTTCAATCATTCCCAGGTCGGTAGCATTCTTTTGAATGAATGGAAGCTTCCTTCAAGTATCGTAAACGCGGTTAAAGGACATCATGATCCAGGCAAGGCAAAGGATCACCAGCAGGGAGCAGCAATTGTCCATGTCGCGGATTTTCTTGTTTATGAAATGAAACTTGGAAGCAGCGGTGAACCCGTCTTGCCTCCTTTGCACAAAACCTGGCTGAAGGAACTAAAACTAACTATCGATTTTATTAATGATACGAAATTGATTATCATTGAAGAAACAGAGAAGGCGCTTGAAATGTTTCTCTAAACGGTGCTGGCTCCACTCTTCAAATCACATCAATTCAATCAACGTAACTTCTGGCGGGCAATTAAATCGGAGTGGAACTACCAAATGGCCAATCCCCCGGGTCACATAGGTCTGCCTCCCATTATCTTCGACCAATCCTCCAATAAATTTTTTGTTTCGAATTCCGGGTAAAAATGGCGGGCCAATGAATGGCAGCACAACCTGTCCCCCATGGGTATGCCCCGAGAGAATCAGTTCTGCAGACAGGCCAGGGTTCCATTGAAATTCTTCATTCACCTCTGGATTGTGGCTCAGCAATATGCGGGTCTGCTCCGGGTCTACATATCGAAAAGCTTTCCTTAGAGAAAAGGAGTTTTGCCACAAATCGTCCACTCCAATAAGTTGGATGCTGTCGGATCCCCGCTGAAGCTCAACCCGGGCGTTGCGAAGCCAGCGTGCCCCCATTCCTTTTGAAAAAGCATCAATAATGTACTGAGTGGCTTCGGGACCACTCCAGAAATCATGGTTTCCAAGAACAGAAAAAATCCCTTGAGGGGGATTCAAAACTGAAAAAGCATCGACAATATTGTCTACAAACTGCGCATCGAACTCATGGTATTCGGCCAGATAAGTACGCATCTTATGGCCAATGAAATCCCCGGTTAAAACCACGAGGTCGGGGTTTTCCTTTGCGGCTAGATTGGCGGCAGCACGAAGGTGATCGATGGAAACCAGTGGGGAGGAGTGAAGATCGCTCAGCTGGGCTATTTTATATCCCCGAAACGCATTGGGAAGGTTGGGGATGATGACAGGAACCCTCTCAACCACAATTTCGTTTTTGTCCGTATTAGCGTACCCTTTGCCAACCCCAAGAGCAGACACGCCCAATACACCGGCCATTCCCTTAAGAAATGACCGTCTGTCTATTAAGGGATTGAATAAAAAACCCTTTTCGTCGGTTGGCAGGTCTTGTTTATTGAATAAAGGATCATTTTTATCAGGCGGAATCATCGTAATTTACCCTTACCGCTCAGAGCGGGAAATTTGCTGACTTCACATCCTAAACTATCCTTTTGGGAACCTGATACGACCTGGATATAAATTCCCCTCAAATTTCTCTGTTGGCATTAAGTTTCACCAGGTTTCTTCCGAAATAAATAGAGAGACCGCGACACCAACTAAGGAAGGAACTAAATCCATGGCCAGCCAAAAAGCAAGCTTGAGCATTTCTACAGAGTCCCCTTTGACCAAAGAGCAACCCATGGCATCAGCTTTTGTCTGGAAATCAGTTGGTGCGGCCATTTGCGGCGCTGCTATCCCCGGCATCATATTTTATTTTCTTTTCTGATCCACCCCGCCAACCCAACACCAAAAAATCATATCTACCGTCTTGGGCCTTAATCCGCTATTTCTACCTTAAAAAATATCGACCGGTTTTCATGGCTCCTTCGCTGACTTGAACCCAATACCCTGCTGTTGCTTCTGCTTGAATGGGTGAGAAGGCCGCCGATCTCAATCCATTCTCCAATATTACCGCTTGCCGTGGTGTGAACTGCCTGGGTTTGAATTCCACGCGAATTTAATTTTGAGACCTGCGGATGGATATCCAACGTCACATGATCTCCATTCAAATGGGGAAGTACGCTGAACCCTGTCGAAACATCCTCGAATGTCGTCCCCTGGGAACGTGTTGCAAATGGACCCACTCCCTGTGTGACTGTGTGTTGAATCGGAATCCTCTGACCTATGTAGATTGTGGCTGGACGCCCTTCCAGTGTCGTCACTTGTTGTGTGTGACGCTCATCGGTAGACCGAGTGCTCTGACCAATCGTTCCACTAACCACCCCATTGTTCCCTCCGATAGATCCCGTGACTCCGCCCCCACCGCGATTTGCTGGAGGTATAACCACCCTTCCACGTCCCCCACCAAAAGGAATACTGGCACCCACATCTGCAGAAGACCTCTCTCTCTCTCCGGAAATCCCCTGCCGGACGGTAATACGAAGGTTGCGCAAACGGGTATCCAATTGTCGGATTAAATCCTGAACCATTTTTAAATTTTGAGGTGTGGATTTAACGATCAATTGATCGCTCATTCCAGTGATGGTTCCATTTCCCTGTAATAACGGTTCAATCACAGGAATAATTTCACTGGCCATTCTGTTCTGGAGTTTAAAAATTTTGAGCTGGGTCTGCCCGAGTGCGGGATTCGCAAAGAGGAAAACAAAAAGAAAAGCAGCCGACCCCCACAATTTCAAGGAATGATAGGCTAGACAGGACTTTCGTTCATCTGAAAAAAGTGGATCCATTGTTCTAAATAAAATATTTTGCAGACAACGGGATCGCGCATATCGAAGAATTTTGCGTTATGGTACGCTTCGCATTCTAATTCTTCGACATTATTCAGGCGCTCACACCATATGCCTAGCTTGATGGCTGCTTCCATTTTGCCAAGCAGAAAACTTTCATTTTCAAATTCAAGAACGGTAAACGTTCCGTCTTTAGATTTTAACACAAGCAAAAACGCCTGCGTATCGCTTTCCATAGGTAATTCTCCTTTAACCAAAGCTTACATCTAAGTTAAAGGGTTAAGAGGTACCTGTCAAACAAAGAGTTTATTTAGCATCCCGCCAATTTTGCCCCCAGGCCATATCCACCACTAAAGGTACTTTTAAATCGAAAACGCCCTCCATCTCCTTGCGTACGAGACCTTCCACTTCTAATTTTTCCTTAATCGGACACTCAAATACAAGTTCATCATGAACCTGCAGTATCATCCGGGATTGATACCTGTTTTTCTCAATGTGTTGCTGCAAACGGATCATGGCAATTTTAATCAGGTCTGCGGCACTGCCCTGAACCGGGGAATTGATAGCCACTCGCTCGGTGGCTTCCCGAACCTGCCGGTTCTTACTATGAATATCCGGAAGATAACGTCGTCTATTCAATAACGTGTTGGAATAGCCCCGTTCCCTCACCTGTTCAATAGTGTCCTCCATGAATAGCTTCACCTGGCTGTAAAGTTCAAAATACTGTTCGATAAAAGTTTTAGCTTCCTTTGGGGAAATCTTCAATTGACGAGATAGCCCAAACGCGCTCAAACCATAAACAATTCCAAAGTTGACGGCCTTGGCGATCCTCCGGGATTCCTCACCAACTTCCTCCAGAGTGGTCCCAAATATTTCCGCTGCGGTTCGTGTGTGAATATCCTCGCCCCTTTCAAACGCACCAACCAATGCTGGGTCACCCGACAAGTGAGCCAAAACCCGTAGTTCAATCTGGGAATAGTCAGCTGCAAGAAGTTCACACCCTTCATCCGCTACAAAAGCTTTTCGAATCTCTTTTCCAAGGTCTGTACGAATGGGGATATTCTGCAAGTTGGGGTCACTGCTGCTCAACCGACCCGTTGCAGCAACCGTCTGGTTATAGGATGTATGAATCCTTCCAGTCCCTTTATAAATTTCATGAGGAAGTGAATCCACATAGGTCGACTTTAATTTTGCCATCTGCCGGTAAGTCAGGATTTTTTCTGGCAGAGGGTGTTTGGGCGCCAACTCCTCTAAAACTTTGACATCGGTTGAATATCCGGTTTTGGTTTTCTTCACCACCGGCAGCTTCAGTTTTTCAAACAGGATGACCGCAAGTTGCTTGGGAGAATTGATATTAAATTCCTCCTCTGCCAGCAAATGAATTTCTTTCTTGAGGGCTGCCATATCCTTTTCCAAAACTATAGACAACTTGCCAAGATGTTGTTGATTGAGTTTAATCCCTGCCATTTCCATAGAAGCTAAGACGTCGATCAACGGCATTTCTATATCTTCAAATAATTTTTTTTCATCGGCCTTTAATTCCTGTTTTAGTTTTTGAGTCAATTGAAAGGTTACATCCGCATCTTCAGCAGCGTATTCGGTGGCAGATTCTATAGAAACCTCATCAAAACATATCTGTTTGGCCCCTTTCCCTGCGACATCCTCATAATGAATGGTCTTCCTGTTCAGCAACTCAAGAGAAAGGGCATCCATGCTGTAACTCCGTCGAGCGGGATCCAACACATAGGCAGCGAGCATAGAATCAAATGCTATCCCATTCAAATCCACTCCTTCACTCTTAAAAACGATCAAATCATATTTAATGTTATGTCCAAACTTTTTAAAAACTGGATCTTCCAGGAGAGGACGAAGTTTTTCCAGCACTACTGTTTTATGCAGTTGCACTGGAACCCCGAGATATTGATGGCTTACCGGAACATACCAGCCGCTTCCTGCCTTGACTGAAAAAGACAAACCCACAATTCTGGCCCATACGGGTCGCAATCCCGTGGTTTCAAGATCCACCGCAAACTCGCCTGCCTTTTTTAGTTCAAAAATTAATTCGTCTAACTGATCATCTGTAAGTACAG
>JAJDAX010000018.1 GCA_029261615.1 Nitrospinaceae bacterium | reverse complement strand
CCCTTCATCAGTCTGGGTGGATCGTCGCTGGTGGTGAGCATGTTGTCGATGGGTGTGTTGTTGAATATTTCTGAACACGCCACCCGCGCCTGAGGCAGCGATGCCGAAACGGGTGGTAATAGCAGGCGGTGGAACGGGAGGACATCTTTATCCCGGCATCGCCCTGGCAAGAAAACTGATGGAACACGATATGGAAATCACCTTCATTGGAACTGAGCGCGGAATCGAATCCAGAGTTCTTCCCAAAGAAGGTTTTCCGTTGAAGACCATCGCTTCAGCCGGGTTGGTCGGAAAACGCGGCATCAGCCGCTTAACGTCTTTAATTAAATTGCCAGTCGGAGTTTTGCAAGCCATGGGATATCTCGCAAGCAACCGCCCTGCCCTCGTCGTGGGCGTTGGGGGGTACGTTTCCGGTCCAGCAGTATTCGCGGCAAGCCTGCTTCGCATCCCGACTCTGATTCACGAACAAAACGCGTTTCCTGGAGTGACCAATCGAATTCTGGGCAAATTGGTTGATCGCGTCTGCATCAGCTTTGAAGAAGCAAAACAATTTTTTCCAGAACAGAAAGTCGTGCTGACAGGCAACATGATTCGAAAAGCTTTTTCTGAAGCTCGCGAACCGGCACCACGTGAAGGTGGACAAAAGCTAAACGTCCTTATTTTGGGTGGCAGTCAGGGAGCGCGATCGATCAATAAAGCAGTCATAGAAGCTCTGACTCATTTAACCGGGATCAAGGAACAAATCAATCTGGTTCATCAAACCGGCGAAGCCGATGCAGACAACATGAAAGCTGATTACCAAAAACTAAACTGGCGGGCTGAGGTGGCACCGTTTCTTTTTGACATGGAAGACCGGTACAAAAAAGCGGACCTCGTGATCGCACGCGCAGGGGCTACCACACTTTCAGAAGTCACTGCCCTTGGAAAACCTGCGATCCTGATTCCATTCCCGTTTGCGACACACAACCACCAGGAAAAAAACGCACGAGTCCTTGAGGCTGCAGATGCGGGCATCGTAATCCTTGACCGCGAAGTCGACGGTAAAAAAATTGCTGACTTGATTCAAAACGCTGTGGAACAACCTGAAATCTGGAACAAACGTGCTGTAGCAAGTTTTCAACTTGGCAGGCGTGATGCCACTCTGCGCGTGGCAGAACAATGTCTGGAATTGATCAACCTGAAGGCCGCCTGAACAATCAGGCGGTGTGGAACCATGAAACATGTTTTTCGGCAACACAAAACGCATTCACTTTATCGGGATTGGAGGCTCGGGCATGAGCGGCATTGCTGAAGTGCTCATCAACCTCGAATACGACGTGACCGGTTCCGACCTGTCGCGCACTCCGCTCACCGACCGGCTTGAGCAACTGGGCGCAAAGATATTATTCGGACATGAAGCCAGTCACGTAGCTGAAAGCCAGGTGGTCGTGGCTTCCAGTGCTGTTAAAGCCGACAACCCGGAAGTGCTGGAAGCGCGTCGACGGATGATCCCGGTGATCCCACGTGCCGAAATGTTGGCAGAACTCATGCGAATGAAATACGGCATCGCTATTGCCGGCACTCACGGCAAAACCACGACCACTTCGCTGGTCGCAACCGTTTTAGCCGGAGGCCATCTCGACCCCACTGTCGTCATCGGTGGCCGACTCAAAAGCGTGGACAGCCACGCCAAGATGGGACAAAGCGAGATTCTTGTCGCAGAAGCGGATGAGAGTGATGGTTCATTCCTTAAATTGTTTCCGACTATCGCTGTGATAACGACACTTGACGAAGAACACATGGATTTTTACGGAACACTCGACAATTTGAAAAACGCGTTTCTCGATTTCCTCAATCGCCTGCCTTTCTTCGGGACATCCGTTCTATGTCTGGACGATCCTAATATCCAGTCCCTCATCCCGAAACTTGAAAAACGACACATCACTTATGGGTTGACCAGTCAGGCGGATTACACCGCGCGAGCAATTGAAATTCAGGGACTAGATACCTGGTTCAACGTGCATCACCACGGGGAAGAACTGGGTCGAATTCATTCCGTTGCGCCCGGCCGCCACAATGTGCTCAATACCCTGGCCGCAGTGGCTGTGGGGATGGAGTTGAATTTATCTTTCGATGCAATCGCATTGGCTCTAAAGGATTTCAAAGGCGTAAAAAGGCGGTTCGAAATAATTCACGAATCGGATTCGCTCATCGTAGTCGATGATTACGGCCATCACCCTGCAGAAATCCAGGTGACGTTAACCACCGCAAAAGATGTGTGGCCAGACCGCCGACTGGTGGTGGTTTTTCAACCACATCGCTATTCAAGAACTCAACACCTGCTCGACCAGTTTTGCTCCGCATTCAATGACGCGGATCATCTGCTTGTTCTCGATATCTATCCAGCCGGAGAGGAAAAGATCCCTGGAATTGACGGGGAGCGTCTCGCCGACGGCGTTATGGAATACGGACACAAGGATGTTCACTATCTCCCCACGGTTCAGAACGCACTGGACCATTTGCTGCAGAACCTTCAACCCGGCGACGTGGTCCTGACCCTGGGCGCCGGGAATGTGTGGGAACTGGAGCGAGACCTGCTTGCCAACCTCCCTGAGGCACTCCGCCAAGGGCACCCTGAAAAGGACAACCTTTAATGCTACAGGAAACCTGGAAAACCCGTCTCTTCCGCTTTGCCCATCTGCAGGCATACGGGCAACCGGCTCAGCATGCAACCGCTTCGCAATCGTCCCGGACCATCCTGGGCCGGACCCTTTATAAGAGAAAATCCATGACCCAGTCCAGCCATTGGCTCAACCAGATTAAGGGAGAGGTCAGGTCCAGCGAAATGATGTCCCAGCACACGTCCCTCCGGGTCGGTGGGCCGGCGGACCTCTACATTTTGCCGCAGGACCTTGATGATCTGAAACTGATCCTGCGCAATCACGGTGAAACGCCTCTATTTTTTCTCGGGGAGGGATCCAACCTGCTGGTCAGCGATAAGGGAGTACGCGGCATTGTGGTGTCCCTGAAACGCGGGTTCAAAAAAATTGCCCTTCCAGAGTTTTTCACTAATGAACAAGGTGAAGAATGCGCCACCCTCAAGATAGGGGCTGGTGTGAAAATGTCGTACCTTGCAAAATTTGCCGCGAAATATGGCCTGACTGGAATCGAAAATCTTGTGGGCGTTCCCGGCTCTTTAGGCGGAGCACTCATCATGAACGCGGGAGCAGAAGGCACCGAAATCGGAGACGTGGTTCAAAGCGTTACGATTTCAAAGGAAGACGGCGACCTGGTGACCTACGATCGCGAGCAACTGGTTTTTGAATACCGCAACACCACATTTCCTGAAAAACCATGCGTCATCGTGCATGCTGAATTGAAATTAAAATCCGGAGACGCTGCAGCAATACACGGTCGTATTGACAATTACCTGAAAAAACGTAGCCAGACCCAGCCCTTGTCTCTCCCCAATTCGGGATCAGTATTTAAAAACCCGGAAGGGGGAAAAGCCGGGCAATTGATCGAACAAGCCGGACTCAAAGGCTACACAATTGGCGAAGCGTCCGTTTCAATCAAACACGCCAACTTTATTGTGAACAAAGGCGAGGCCAGTGCCGAAAATGTACGCGAAGTAATCGAACATGTGCAGGCAACTGTTAAAGAACAATTCGATGTGGAGTTGAAAACAGAAGTCATCATCGCCGGAGACTGGTGAATCCGGTCATCCCGGTATAACCACGAAGGTTTTGAAAAGTAATTTTTCATGGTCCGCGAATCAAAGGTTACCCTCCTTCCTTTGGTCCCGGCCTCCTGACCCGAGGCCGGGGCGGACCCCAGTTTTGAAAGGCAAAAGTGGAAGTGGATTCGCTAAAAGATAAAAACATTGCAGTGCTCATGGGCGGCCTCTCGTTTGAACGGGAAGTCTCGTTGACCACCGGCGCCGAGATCCTCGGAGCGCTCCAGCGTCAGGGATATGAGGCAGTGAGGGTGGATGTTGACCGAAATGTCGCAACCCAACTGGCTGAAATCAATCCCGACCTGGCATTCATTGCGCTGCACGGAACTTTCGGCGAAGACGGAGCGATACAGGGCATGCTGGAATGTCAGCGAATTCCCTACACCGGTTCCGGTGTACTGGGCAGTGCTCTCGCCTACAACAAGGTAGCGACCAAACATTTGCTGGATCAAGCGGGAATACCAACACCTCGATATGAAGTGCACTATCGTGAAAGCCGAAAACCTGGAACACAATCGCTTCCCTTGCCCGTTGTGGTCAAACCCTCGGATCAGGGGTCGAGCATCGGTGTCAGCATTGTGAGAACAGAATCGGAGTGGGAACCAGCCATGAATCTGGCTTTCGAACTTTCAGAGGAAGTGTTGGTCGAGGAATTCATCGACGGCAAACTGTTGGCAATTGGCATGCGAGAGCGAGAGCCGATGCCAGTGGTGCACATAAAACCAAAATCCGGATTTTACGATTTTGAATCCAAATACACCGAAGGGAAAACAGAATACGAATGCCCAGCCTCAATTTCTAAAGAAGAAGAGGCGGCCTGCCACAAGGTAGCACGCGATACTTTCCGCGTTTTACGCGGACGGGGTTTCCCGAGAGTGGATGTCATTCTGTCTCCGGAAGGCGTGCCCTACGTATTGGAGATGAATACAATCCCTGGCATGACACCGCTCAGCCTGTTACCTATGGCGGCTAAAGAAGGCGGCCTCGATTTTGATGCGCTGGTTCTGGAAATTGCAAAAACCGCGCAGTTGGATTATCCGGAGGAGGCGGACTCATGAGCTTTGCAATCGCCGAACGCAAGTTGACGCACCCGGGCCGAAAACGCTGGTTGCAGGATGCTCCAAAAAAAAGAGCGAGTAAAACGCGGAAGAAAGAAAAACCAGCCATCCGTTCTTTCGATCTTGATTTTGCTGCCCTCTTTAAAACAGCTGCCGACACCTTCGCTCGCGGTGTCCTGATACTGGCATTTTGTTACGGCGCTTTTCATGGCTATTTGTTTCTGACATCTTCCAGCCGATTTGCCGTCTCACAAGTTTCCATGGAGGGGCTGGACCGGTTGAACAAGCAGTCACTTCTGGAATCAATGCCTCCGGTTGAAGGAAAGAACCTGTTTCTGCTCGATCTTGAAGGATTGACGGACTGGCTTACGGCTCATCCCTGGGTGAGCGCAGCATCGGTGCAACGCAAATGGCCAAACGCGGTGACGATTCAGGTAGCAGAGCGTAAGCCGTATGCACGCATACAACTTGACGACATTTATGTCATGGACAATTTCGGAATCCTGGTAACCCGCGCCCAGAAAAAGTTTTTGCATTTGCCTTTGATTACTGGGACATCAAGCGAAACTCCGGAATTGGGACAACGGGTTGTGTCCAACGAAATTCTTAAAGGATTAAGAGCCATGCATTATTTGAATCGCCTGGCTTTCTTTGAAGCGGACCCCGTCACCTCGGTTGAAATTAATGGGCCTGGCCTTTTGACTTTTTCAACGCGGGACCAGGGTCTAAAAATCCGGATGGCCGCCAATGATGTGCAAGCCGGTTTTCAAAATTTCAAAATCATCCTCGACGCCCTTAACCCTACCCGGGAAGGTGTTGAAATTATCGATTTATCGTTTCGCAACAAAGTGGTGATTCAGCCGAAACCCGGTCACAAGGGTTCAGGTCATCGCCACAAAGTATGAACCATAGGAGGGGTCGCACCAATGTCTAAACATCACAAACTGGTGGTAGGTCTCGATATCGGCACCACCAAAATTTGCTGCATTATTGCCGAAGTCAGTTCGCACGGTGACATTGAAATCATCGGGCTCGGTCAGGCACCTTCGCGCGGTTTGCGTAAAGGGGTCGTGGTCAACATTGAAAGTACGGTCGAATCGATCAAGCACGCGGTTGAAGAGGCCGAATTGATGGCAGGGATGGAAGTTGAGTCCGTTTTCGTCGGCATCGCCGGGGGACACATCAAAAGTCTTAACAGTCATGGCATCATCGCTGTCAAAAATCGCGAGATCAACACACAGGATATGGAACGCGTAATTGAAGCAGCAAAGGCGATTGCCATTCCACTCGACCGGGAAGTCATTCACGTCCTGCCTCAGGAATACATCGTCGACAACCAGGACGGGATAAAAACCCCGTTGGGTATGGCCGGTGTGCGGCTGGAAGCCAAAGTCCATATTGTCACCGCTGCTGTCACCTCGGCTCAGAATATAGTGAAATGCGTCAACCGTGCCGGACTGGGTGTCACCGACATCGTTCTGGAGCAGTTGGCATCGAGTGAATCAGTGCTCTCGGCTGATGAGAAGGAACTGGGAGTGGCTCTCATCGATATTGGTGGCGGCACTTCGGACCTCGCCATTTTTTATCAGGGTGCTATTAAACACACGTCGGTGCTCGCGATCGCAGGTGCTCAATTGACTAACGACATCGCGATCGGGCTCCGGACACCTAACGCAGAAGCGGAAAAAATCAAACACGTGCACGGATGCGCTTATTCAGCCCTAGTCGATGAAGACGACCACATTGAAGTAGCGGGTGTGGGGGGACGCAACGATCTTTCCATTTCAAGACATATCCTGAGCCAGATCATCGAAGCACGGACTTTGGAAATGTTTGAGATGCTCAATCACGAAATTGAAACTTCCGGTTTTCGCGACCTGATCTCATCAGGCATCGTGCTGACCGGTGGCACTTCCAGCTTGCGGGGTATGGCCGTGCTAGCGGAAGAAATTTTTCAAATGCCCGTCCGCGTAGGCACACCCACTGGGCTTGCCGGGCTGGTCGATGTGGTGAACAGTCCGGTATTTGCTACGAGCACGGGCCTGATCCATTACGGGGTGCGCAGTCACCGCCAAGGCAATGTTCAAGATATACAGGGTCGCAATTTATTCGATAAAATTTTCAGCCGTATGAAAGGCTGGGCGGAAGAGTTTTTTTAGCCAAAAAGGAGGACAACATGGGTCTTATTGAATTTGATCAAGAAAG
>JAJDAX010000017.1 GCA_029261615.1 Nitrospinaceae bacterium | reverse complement strand
TTTGCAGACGGGACGTTGCGCACTCTGCATGGCGAGATGGCCATGCGAGATTTTAATCCCATAGGTTATTTGCCGGGTCGCTATATCTATGCCGCCTGGTTTTTCGATTGGTTTGGTATCAGCCTGCACAGTCTCCGGTTGAGTGTCGCGGCGTTTACCCCGCTGATGGTGCTGATGGTCTATGCTATTTCGCGTCGCATCATGCCTGTCGGATTTTCCCTGCTGGCAGGGGTCATGATGTTGAGCGCCCCCTCGATGTACTACAACCGGTTCTTCCCGTTCTTTTGTGTTCTGGTTCTGTTTTGTATGGTGCGCTGGCTGGAACGACCCAGGTGGGGCAGAGGATTGATGCTGGCTGCTGCAATTCTGTTGTGCATCCCATTTAAGATGGAAATTGCAATTTTCGCTACAGGTCTTTGGGTGGTACTGATTCCCTGGCGGCATCGGGATCCAGCGGCCTTGCAAAACAAAAAACCGATATCCCCCCTTAAACTGATGCTGGTCCTCGGCACCCTGGTTGTCGGTACAGGGGTATTGCTGATGTACTTATGGCGTTATCAGGTTTTGGATAAGTTTATTGAAATCGTTTTCACGACTCATGCGGTCTGGGGAAACCCCTTTCCGGAGTTGTTCCCATTCTGGGAACTCTGGCAAACCGAGGGACCCGACCTGATGTTCGAGCGGGTTATGTTCTACATCCCTCTTGCAACTTACGCTTTGGTATTGGTGACCCTGGGGCGTGATCGAATGGCTCGTCAGGGTTCAATGTCATCGCAGCCCATTTTGCTTGCCATAACCGGAATCGGAATTTGTGCGTTTGGTCTGGTGGTGTGGCGGGCGGGATTTGATAATTTAATCCGCACCCTGCCGGCATTTTATATTCTGGCTCCCTACCTTCTGTTCAGATTGCGCAATCGCCTGATGGTTCTATTTGCGCATCTTGAAGAGCGGATTTCTTTCTGGGCTCCTGAAAAAATTCTGGTTCATTTTCTGGTCGGGATTTTTCCTCTTATCTTTTTGTATGAAATGAATCTCGGCCACGGATTTTATGTTGGCTCAGTTGGGGCACGCTGGGAAAATACGGAAAAGGTTGATATGGACAGGATGACCGTGTGGACCAATCCTTACGAAGCGCGCTGGGTCCGTGAGCTGGTCCAGAAAATTGAAATGGCGACGAAACGTGGGGATACCATCCTGGCACTTCCCTTGAATCCGTTATTCTATTTTTTGACCGATCGGGCAAACCCTATCGTTCATGGCTGGATATTGCCGGGCATGCTGGACCAACAGGCTCAGGAGGAGGTGGTGCATCAACTACTTGTAAAACCTCCACGTCTGGTGATTTTGGCAGATTTTGCAATTGACGGAAAGCAGGACCGGAGGTTTAGCCGGTATGCACCTGTGATTCACCAGCATCTAATGCGACATTACCAGTTATGGGAAAAAGTGGGCTTATTTGAAGTTTTACTACCAATAGGTCCTTCAAAAACACCCTATTCTCCTGTTTTTGACTAACAATAGTAGTTTAATTTGTTTTTGTTGAAGTTTAGATCACAGAATTTATTTTAGGTATAAGACCTCTTTTTTAAAACAGGGATCGCGGGTAAATATTCCGTTTTCCAAAATAAAATCCTTGTTATTCGCTTGCCCAAATTACACGTAATTTTGAGTGGATAATGGCCTTTCCGCTAAAAATGGCTAATTTATCAATGGTCCCAAGGAGATAAGGATCCATCAAATATATTTGTAGAAGAAGACCGAAAAATTTATTGCATTTATCCGAAATTCAAGCATTGTTGAGTTGTATTATTACAAGATAAATCTGGTTTTAAGCCTTGCCGAATTATCGGCTAAAATGGGGGGGAGTGTTGGGTGATACGATAAAACCCTTGAAAATAAATGAATTTACCAGCTCCAATTTTAAATCAAAAGCATTGACATCTTTTTCTTATGTATTATATTGATCGAGTTTCGTTTAATTTTACATGCAAAATGAATGTGTAAATATGGTCCTTGATATTAAAGATAAGAGGACTTGGGGCTAGAACATTCTCCGTTGGTAACACCTCTGATTTTCAAGGTTCTTTCCCTCCTGTTAGTCAAAAAGCGAGGCAAAAGGGCTGGCAGATATTTTTAAGCCAACTCAATTGATAAACAAAAAATATAACTTAAAAATATCCCAATGCCAATTATGGAAGATAAAAAAGCCGGTGCGGCAAAGTATCTTGGAAGGCGATTACGAGAGTGGAGGAAGACCTTGCCGCTTAAGTCGTTTGAGCTGGCGCGTCTGATCAAAATATCGCAAGGTTCTCTGTCTGACATTGAAAACGATAAATCTCTACCTTCGGCGGATACACTTGCCAAACTTTACCAACACACTACCGTTAACATCATTTGGTTGTTGACAGGAAAAGGGTCGATGACCCGGACTGAATTGGGGAGTGGTGGTGAAGGATTGACTGACGTGGTTCAGGAGTCTGCGGAGGCTTATGGCGAGGACCAAAGATTGATGGAATTGATCGCCAAGCTAGTCCGAATCTACCGCAAAGGTGGCCCTGAAAAGCGGGCTCATCTGGTTGGCTTTTTAAACGGGGCGGACCCGGGAGAATAACTTTTTCTCCTCATCCGTACTATCCCCGAGTTCCTGA
>JAJDAX010000016.1 GCA_029261615.1 Nitrospinaceae bacterium | reverse complement strand
CTCAACATTTTCATCCGCCCCTCAACAGACTGACGATTGAGCAAATCATAAAAACGACGATAGCGTTCCCGCCAGATCACCACCGGTCCCCCGATCTGATAAACCCCATTGCGTGAACGGACATCCAGGGGAATCGTTTTTTTTGGAACCCTCAATCCTCTGAGCTTTTGAACTTCTCCTTTTTTGGGAGCTACCGTTTCCGCATCTCTTGACACAAAAACCCTGAACAGCGATTCATCCGAAAGAATCAGTTTGGTTTCCGGGGCCTTTTTTTCAAATTGTTCGACTGGCATCTTAAAATAAAAACCGTATCCGGTGAAAAACAAATCCACAAACAAAACTGAAAAACAGACGTGAAGCAACCACTTCCTTTGCCCCATAGATTTGGCGTACAAATAAATAAGGATGGCGTAAGCGAATAAAAATAAGAATAATCGTTTTGCGTTATAAATCGTGGTGAGGGTCACTTTTTTTTCCCTGTAAAGGGAGACAACCTGATTGACCATTTCATCCAGGTTTTGGGAAGGTCTGTAGCTGAAAAAATGTTCCTGCAAAATATGTTGTTTGAAAAGCTGACTCCAAAACTCCGGAAACTCTTTCAACCACATAAACATGACAGCAGAAATAATCGATGTAGCCAGACAAACAAAACTCAGCCGTGAATTCACCTTTAGAGAATGAGAAAATCTTCTTAACCGCTCCCATCCCAACCCTGCCCCAATGGCAATAACCAATATAGCTGGAAATACAAACTTGATTGGATATCGAAAGTGATCAAACCCGGGAAGGTATTCATAGAATAGGGGAAACAAAAAACCATTTTTCCCCAGGGCAATATCAAAGGAAACCAGAACAATCAAAACAAAAACCCAGCCGCGTCTGCCTTCCTGAAAACAGTTATAGAAAAACAGCATCAAGGGAAGCGTCCCTAGATACAGCGAATGTAGCCACACCTGGTTGAACCGGACTTCTTTAGTATTTTCAAGATAACCGTAAGGGTCCAGGAAAAATAGCTGAACAATGTCTTTCACTCGCATGGACCACAGGGTGGAAACGTCCCATGGAATTCCATTGTGCCTGTCTGAAAAATGTGAAAGTTCCCAGGTTGGTAGGGCCTGGACCGCGATCACCCCGACAAACAGAGTGAAAAATATCAGTAAATAGTTGATTCTGAATTTCCAATCTCCAATGTTTCCCCCGGAATAGATCAATCCGGGAAAAGCTGCAAATACGACGCACCAGGCGAACAACTGGTAACAGGTTTCAACTCCTCCGGCGAAAAACATCCCAGCTGCAATCAGAGCAGCTACCACCGCCCCCCTAAAATCACTGCGGATAAGCCCTCCAAAAAATATCAGCAGGAACAGAGGAGACCAGGCCACAGGAAACAAAGTGGAAAGGTAATAGTGGATCGCGAGCATGTAACCGCCCAGCATAAAAATTGACGCGGATACCAGGGCTCCTTCTCTCCCTACATTTTGCTTACGCATGAAGAGGTACATGCAAAATCCGGCCAGCGCGTAATGAAGCACGATCGAAATATTAAAGGTGAAATAGAAGGGAAGGATGAAGTAGAGCCAGCTAAAGGGATAAAGCACAGCAGGTTGCAAGGTGGCAAATAGTGGTGTACCGCTCAGCAAATAAGGATTCCACAAAGGGAAGTGGCCAAGCGCAACCTGTTCCAGCCAGAGCTTTCTCATCGGAATGAAAAACAACCCGAAATCATGGCCGAAAAAAACCATGTCGTTCGTGGCCATCCCAAAAAAATAGACAACGGCCAATAAAATAAAGCCATAAAATGCCAACACCCATTCAGAACGCTTTACTCCTCTGGATGTATTACTGGACAATCCCCGCTTCATTTATTGTGCTATCCTTTTTCAAGATTTACCTATTTTCAAAACAACGATTGTAACATTCATCTCCAACCTGACACTCTTCCACTCAGGATGGAAGCCTTCCATGCACAATTGCGCCATCATTTTTCTTCTGACATTCCTGGCTTTCTGGGGAGGTCATAGCGCGTCGATCAATATTACGGATTCCTTTCTTGCTGTCACTTTCTTTATTGCCTCTTCGGTATTTGGTGTTTTTTCCCTCATTTACCTGATCCAAAAAAAAACAAATTCACATGAAGTTGCCTGGACAACCCTTACCCTCCTGGTTTTCCTGGGATGGCTGGTTTACGGCTACCGGCACGGACTCGATGGCGAACAAAGTCTTTCCATGGCCGTCAAATATTTTTCCGGAATGATTCTGGCGGTCAGTTTTTCAATTTACGCAAGAGAATCTAAATTCCTCAATACAGCCTTATGGGCATTGTTAACTATTGGAGGGGTGTACGGGAGTCTTTGCTTATTCTTGCTGATTAACAGAGATCGGTGGCACTACCTTGTAGACAATGGCATCGCGACCCTGTTTTCCAATCTCAATTTTCTGGGAAATTTTTTTCTGATACCAGTATCCATTTGGCCGTATTTAGCTGCCGAATCGCGACACCCTCTAATTAGAGCAGGTGCCTACCTCGCCGGAATTCTTTCCATGCTGGGATTGTATCTTTCCAATTCCAGAGGAGGCCAGCTCACAGGTATCGCAATTCTGGGGATTTCATTTATTTACTTTCAAAAAAACCGGTTGAGTGGATTTTTAAAACTCGCCCTTATAATGTCTCTTGCCGTGGCCGTGTCGTACTTTCTCCCCGCTTCAACCATGAAGTATTTAAAGTTGGGCGAGTATTCTCTTTCCCCCCCATCCCTCAATATTGAAAAATTCGTCAAAGAACCCATGGCGGATTCACTAGGTCACCGCATCAAGTATTGGGAAAAGTCGTGGGACTTCATTCAGGAAAATCCATGGGAGGGCTCTGGCCCTTACTCTTTTATCGTTCTGTATAAACCCTTTCATACTGAATTCAGCCATAATGCCCATAACCTGATGATACAGACCACGATAGATTCCGGTTTTATTGGACTGGCTCTTTTATTAACCTGCCTTGGAGTCATTACATTTAAATTACTGCGAGGGCTTTCCCAGTCTGATTCTCCATATATATGCCAATTTATTATCCTGGGATTAATCCTGCTGGGAACCCAGGCCCATTATTTGATCGAGTATTTTTGGCATATTCCTTTTTTCCTTACAATATTTATACTCATTTCAACAATGATCGGAGCAAAAGGCCTTAAAATTGATTCCCGGAAAGCCATATTAGTATTCCATGGCGCTTTAATGATCATTCTGATAGGAACCGGGGGTATTCTTGCGAAAAATTTATACCACTATCAAAATATCATTCACTACCTTATTCCGAGGGCGGACTTAAATGAGGACACCGTTGAACTGCTTGAATCTACAAAAGAGGATTGCCCTCGTTGCGTTCAGCCTTATCTAGAGCTTTCCAAATATTATTTAAACCTGCATAGAAATTTCCCAGAAAATGCAAATTCGATTAAAAAATCTACCGAAGAACTAATTAGAGCAAAAGAGATTAACTATACTGGTGAAAAGTATTTTGAGGCCTGGGGAGACCTTTTGGTCGAACAGGGGAAAACTACCGAGGGGCTGGGAGCCTACATTAAGGCCCGAAAACTGGCCCCAAATGATGACGACATTAAAGAGAAGCTTGAGCAGCTAAAATCAGGTATTCCGATATTCTTGCAATAGAAATTTTTGACAATGCCTGGGAAATTATGGTCTAATTCATTGTAAAATTTTCCCGTAACTCTTCTCTGGAAACACCCACTGGATAATCAAATGGTCGTGGCCACAAAAAATATTAGATGGAAATTGTTTCTCAGCATGGCTGGGGCCATTTTCTTTGCGATCCTCTCTCCCCTGCAAGCTGACGCAGTCGATTTCTCACAAAAAGGGAAAAACTGGAAAGCAAAAGTAAAAACTTTATATGTTTACGACTCCAATGTCACCCAGAACCCAATTGAGGGCCGGGATGTCCCATTGTCCTTGCGTGGAAACGACAAGGACGATTCAGCAATCAATTATGACGCATTCGCCAGCTATACCTTTAATTTCACAAAAAAGTTTAAAGTTGAAGGCTCCTATGAGATTGATGGAACCACTTATTTTGAGTTATCCCGATTCGATCTGATCACTCAAATGTTCGGTGTAAAACCTGTTTACAATATCACCCCTCTTTCAAACATCACATTACAGTATTTTTACTTCCACAACATAAATGACGGGAACAGCTTTAGCGGCATAAATTTTGTCAGTCCAAGCTTCAACCATTTTAGTAAGAAGTTTGGTGTTACCCGGATCTTCATGAAGTACAAAAATACGGATAACTTTGTGAATCAGGGTCGTGATGCTGATAGTTATGGTGTGGGATTCAAACATATCTACTTGTTTTCCAATTACCAGAATAATGTTGGAATTGGTTACGAGTACACAAATGAAGATACCGCAGGAAATTTTGACCGCGATATTCATACCCTGTCAGTATCTTCAAAAGTGAGCCTGCCTTTGGACGTTGTAATGAATGCAGCTTATTATTACTCCAACAGGGACTACCGCACCTTTCTAGCCACGACAGTGACCAATACC
>JAJDAX010000015.1 GCA_029261615.1 Nitrospinaceae bacterium | reverse complement strand
GGTTTACTATAATGGGATTCTTTAACTTTTCACCACACCCCCAACACTCATGGACACCCCGCGCAGCAAATTTTTTGAGGAGGCCAAAAAGTTCCTGGGCCGGGACCATAACCTCCTGTTTCTTGCAGCGGTTATCGGATTCCTGGCAGGCGCCGCCGCCACTCTGTTTCGCTGGATGATCCAACTTTTCGACTGGGGGTTTTCCGAACAGGGACTGGGGCTCCTCGGTATCCCCGCTTCCGGACATGGTTACCTGCTTTGGATGATGCCCATGCTGGGCGGCTTGCTCATCGGCATCTACGTCCATTTTTTTCCGGACGCAGTAAAAGAAAACGGAGTCCATAAAGTTATTCAGGCTGTCGCTATCAACAACGGAAAAATCCGGAAGCGCACGCTCTGGCACACCGCGTTTACTTCATCGCTCACCATCGGTTCAGGCGGGTCTGCCGGACGAGAAGGACCTACCGTCCAAATTGGTGCCGCCATCGGCTCTGCCCTGGCTCAAATGTTTCACTTGTCGACCGAGCGAGTGCAAGTGCTGGTTGGTTGTGGAGCTTCGGCAGGTATCGCAGCCTCTTTCAACGCCCCGCTGGCCGGTGTTCTGTTCGCCATGGAAATCATCCTAGGGGAATTTACTATCCACACCTTCAGCCCCATTGTGGTCGCCTCGGTGATCGGCACAGTCACGGGTAGAGCACTGGAAGGCAACGAAATCACTTTCCAGATTCCCATCCATCAACTAGTCCACTCCGGCGAAATCGTTTTCTATCTTGTGATGGGAATAATATGCGGTTTGATGGCCCGAGTTTTCACACTCTTCTATTTCTTCAGTTCACGTTTTTTTGAAAAACACGTAAAGACCCCGCAATGGAGTAAGCCCGCCATTGGCGGACTCATAGTCGGACTTATTTCAATTTTCTTTCCACAAATTCTTGGCAATGGTTATGAATCCATGGAGGCCGCACTCAATGGCAACCTGTTCTGGGGCATGGCCTTTGGCCTGATCTTTCTGAAGATCATAGCGACCGGCATCACCATCGGTTCCGGCGGCCTTGGGGGCGTATTCGCTCCTTCATTATTTGTTGGTGCCATGGTAGGAGCGGCCTTTGGGCACGGGGTGCACGCGCTATTCCCTGAAATGACCGCCTCGGCAGAAACCTACGCTGTGGTTGGAATGGGTGCGGTGGCCGGTGCGGTGATGCAGGCCCCCCTGACCAATATTCTGATGCTCTTCGAGATGACTAATGACTACACCATCATTCTGCCAATCATGATTTCGTGTATTGCCGCGGCCTACACCTTCAGAAACTTCAACAAAAATTCTATCTACATCCAATATCTCCTCAACAAAGGAATCAATCTGCGTCATGGCCGGGTTGTCTCGGTCCTGAGCTCCATGCATGTTCGCGATGTGATGAATAAGGATGTGGTAACCATCCCTGAGGAAATGCCATTCCGTAGTATTCTCAACACGGTTTCCTACTCCAAAAACTTTTACTACCCTGTAGTGGACCAGCAGGGAGATATGATCGGTATCCTTTCATTTTCAGATATCAGGGAAGCCGCATTTGAAGACGGTCTTGAGCACCTTGTTGTGGCCAGCGACATCGCAACCAAAAAGGTCGAAAGTCTCCGGCCCAACCATAACCTGAATGAAGCGATGGAGACGTTCAATCAACTGGACGTAGACCAGTTACCCGTGGTCAAGGTGGGCGATCCAAAAAAAGTAATTGGTCTTATCAGTCGGCAGGAAGTGCTCGCCATGTACAATCGCGAAATCCTCATGCATAAAGTTGAGGATTAGCGGAAGTCAAACTGTAGTTGTGGGACGGAACCGTTTGAGCAGGAGGGAATTGCTCACCACACTGACGGAGCTGAGGGACATGGCAAGAGCCGCCACCATAGGATTAAGCAATATACCAAAGGCAGGAAACAATACTCCCGCCGCTACAGGAATCCCCAGCACATTATAGAAAAATGCCCAGAACAGATTCTGGCGGATTTTGGAAAAGGTCAATCGACTGAGTTCAATGGCATCCGCCACTGCCGTTAACCTGGACCCCATCAAGGCAATGTCTGCTGTTTCCATGGCCACGTCAGTTCCGGAACCCATGGCGATCCCAATATCCGCCTGAGCCAGTGCCGGTGCATCGTTGATTCCATCTCCTACCATGGCAACCCGCTTGCCTGAATCCATGAGACGCTTCACCTGCTCGGCCTTGTCACCGGGCAGCACCTCGGCAAGAACATTGGATATACCCAGTTGTTCGGCAACCGCCCTGGCAGTTTTCGGATGATCTCCCGTCATCATCACAACCTCCAGTCCCAACAGCTTCAAACGCTCTATCGCGGCACCGGCATTTTCTTTTACGGAATCGGCAACGGCCAGAACAGCGACCGCCCGGGAATCGATTGCCAATATCATCGGGGTTTGCCCCTGATCGGTCACCTCTTCCAAAACCGTCTCGAGGTCCCCCAATTTAATGTCTCGATCCACCATTAACTTTCTGTTGCCCAACGTAACCGATTGCTCCTCCACCACGCCGCGCACACCAAAACCTGGCAAGGCTTCAAATTCGTTCACCGCCTCAAGAGACAACTCTTTTTCCGTCGCCGCATTCAACACGGCACGGGCGAGTGGATGCTCCGACCCTTTTTCAAGCGATGCGGCAATCTTCAATAACTGATCTTTTGAAGTTTCATCATTCCTGGAATGAATGTTTATTAGACGCGGTCGGCCTTCGGTCAGGGTTCCGGTTTTATCAAACACAATCGTGTCGAGTTGATGAATCCGCTCAAGACTCTCACCGCCTTTAATCAACACGCCCATTTCCGCCCCTTTTCCGGTCCCCACCATAATGGCCGTCGGGGTAGCAAGCCCCAGAGCGCAGGGACAGGCCACAATCAAAATGGACACAAAAATGACCATCGCAAAAAGCCCGGGGGACATCGGAAGCACGGCAATAGAATCTCCAAGCAACCACCAGAAAAGAAAGCTGGCAACCGCAACCGCGATCACGATTGGAACAAATATTCCCGCGACTTTATCCGCAAGGCGCTGAATGGGAGCCTTGGAACCCTGCGCCTGTTCAACCATCTGGATGATGTGGGATAAAACAGAATCGGCGCCGAGACGAGTCACTTTGACTTTGATAAAACCGGTAAGGTTGATACTGGCACCCACAACTTCCTCTCCGACTATTTTTTCAACAGGCAGACTCTCACCGGTCAACATGGACTCGTCAATGGAGGTAGCGCCTTCCATGATGTCACCGTCCACCGGAATTTT
>JAJDAX010000014.1 GCA_029261615.1 Nitrospinaceae bacterium | reverse complement strand
TTCTTGTGGATTTTCAGTTCCCCTATTTGATTTTGTAGAAGAGCGCGACACGCTTGTGGAATGGGCGGAGAAGAAAGGACCTGAAGGCGTGGCGCAATATTGGCGAGAAAAAAACGTAACGAGTATTGATGGCAAACCAACGAATGTGCTGGGTGATTAGAAAATTTAGCGACGGATATTTTACGGGATTTGTTTTGGTAGCTGCGCTTGAGTGGGCCTCTTGGCACACCTGTAAATTTGAGCTTACAAGTGGCACCTAAGATAGGTAACGGGAAGAAAATTCAAACTTTCAACCTATGTGCAATAAGGGACTTGACCCCTCGATGACCCCTCGAGACCCCTCGACAGGGCAGGCCCTGTGCGACGCATGGAAATGTTTTCTGTTGGCCGTGCGCCAAGCACCTGCGGAGGACTGCTATATAAAAGCGGCGAGGGTGTCTTCGAGTTTGTCGTTCATTTCGCCCCAGACTAACTTCAGTGATTTTTCATCCAGCTTGAGTAGTTTTTTGGCTCGGGGATCGAGCACGGGGGGGTGCATCTCTCCGCTGCCACCGAGACCCATTTCATAGGCCAGGAAATCGGCGAAGTGGATGATGCAGGCCTGCGTTTCCCATTTAGGGTCGCAAAATGGATCGTGGTGTCCTTTAACAACGGCCTGCAAAAAATCCGGAAGGTTCCATCGCTTGAACAGCGCGGCTCCCACCTCTGCGTGGTTGCAATCGAGGTGCGATTCTTCGTAGAACGTCATGGGCTTTTCACCCTGCGAGTGTTCTTCAAAAATTTTAAGGGTTTCGTCTGGTACTGAGAGGCATAGCACCAGTCGTCCGAGGTCATGCAGCAGGCCTGCGACATAATAACTTTCCGGCTTATCTTCATTTTTAATTTCGGCGATGGTCCGGCTGGCCAGGCCCACCGCCACACTGTGACGCCAGAACAGGTTCATGTTGAACATTTCAGTGGGGATACCCCGGAATTTACCGAGAATGCTGGTCGCCACCACCAGTTCCATGAGTTGATCCATACCGACAATGGAAAGCGCGTGCGTGATGGTTTCTACCTTGGACTTGAAACCATAGTAAGCGCTGTTGACCACGCGCAACAGACGGGCTGTGAGAGAGGAGTCGATGCGGATAATTGTGTCCAGTTCCTGAAAACTGGTGTCCGGATGGTGCATGACTTTTTGCAGCTCGCAATATATATGAAGAGGGGAGCCGAGCAGTCCGTTGGGAATGGTGTCGAGATTGAATTTCATGGCACCAAGAATAGTCTGTTTCCCGGATTAAACAACGTATTTGTTTCCGGAATATTGGTTGAGCAGGGCTATCAACTGGGCCCTGGAATGGACGCCGCATTTGCGGTAAATCCTTTTCAGGTAGGTTTTTACCGTGTGTTTGCTGATGAACAGCCGATTCGAGACTTCATTGGGGTCGAGACCGTCGTGGAGCAGACTGCAAATTTCGACTTCACGCCAGGATAACCCGACACGTTGAGCCAGGCGATTGGTGCGGCTGAAGGCATCCAGTGCGGGTTGGGTGGTGATCGCCCAGAAAGATTGAAAGTTTTGTGGGGACTCCCCGTTAAGCAAACGCACGGTAACGCGGTAGTTTTTGTTGTTCCAATTGAAAAAGTTGTAGTCCGTTGTGATCTGCGAAAAATTTTCGAGAGGGTTGGTTTGCAATTTGGCAGTTGGCTTTTTCTGGACCAGACGATTCAGTGCTTCCGGCAAAACTCCTCCATTGGCGATTTCAAATTCTTCGCGCATGACGGCGTTGCAATAGTTGATTCGCATGTCCATTTCCACCAGAGCAAACCCGAGGCCGGGTTCTACCAGTATTTCCAACGCGACCTGAAATTTCCTGGCCTCTTCGATTAATTCTACCTGGTAGTATTTTTTTATCAGAAACAGGGAAATGCAGCGCTGAAGCCACAGAACGGAGCTTTCACTTTCATCAGAATCTCCAGGTTCTGAAACCAGAATATCCTGTATGGTCTGCGCCAGCTTCTCAAGGTCATTGGTTATTTCAAGAAGAGAAGACTTTTCTTCTCTGGCGGCCCGGTTCTTTAAAAAATTAAATCCATCGAGGGAAGAAATCTCCGTTAATTCGACAATAGCGGAAGAAAAACTCTTCAATGTTTCTTCATATGCTTTTCGTGTTTTAATTACAGATAGAGATTTAACAAGCTTTTGCAATGCAGGAAGGTTCATTGAAATTAATGCTGGCTTGGCCAAGGGATTTCCTCAAAAAATGTCATGATTTCGCCCTATCCCCTTTGGGGGTAGGAGACCTGCTCAAAAAATATGTAAAAGCAGGAACAATCTAGATAAATTATATCTAAAATAGTCATCCACAGCTTTAAAAAACCCTCTTTCTGGGGGATTATTTTCATCCCTCCAACATATCGGAAAAGTGAAATAAAACAGCTAAGTGGGCCAAAATCACGGTTTTTCAGGTTTCCACCCTACGGTTCTAAGGTTAATTAAATCAGTTATATTGGGTAAAAATAGGAGACAATTTCAAATTAGCAAAGTGAACAAAATACCCCGTTTGGGGTATTGTTAGTAAGTTGTCATTGTAAATATAATGTGATCGTTCAAAAAAGAAATATTGAGTTCCTTTTACCCATTCTTTTAGGTTTGCCGATTAAGTAGGTTTGCCGATTAAGGCGAGGTCGCAGGACGAATAAATGGACAATCAAATCGTAAAGTGCCCGACTTGTAAAAAGAAAATACAATTCCTGAATGGTGAGGGATTGTTTGTAACAAAAAATTGTAGTGTTCTCGAATCAAATCCTGAGACGGGAGTCACTTATGGTACCTGCAAGGTTTGTAAGACCCGAGTGGAGTTG
>JAJDAX010000013.1 GCA_029261615.1 Nitrospinaceae bacterium | reverse complement strand
TGGCGGCTTCTTTGTTGAAAAAGGGAATCAAGGATTATCTGGTTAAACCTGTCAATAAAGACAAACTGATCAGCACTGTGGAGCAGGTTTTAGCCGCAGGAAAAGACATCGGATTGTAGGGTTAATCGGTGGGCTTGTCGGTTCCGGTTCTCCATTTTCTGGATGCTGCTATCTGGTTGTTGCGCGGTGATAAGGGATCGGCAAGCCTTCGGCAAACCATAAAAGTTAAAAGGAGGTCGTCATGAAACACAATATTGGACAAACAGACAGGATGCTTAGGGTCAGCGCAGGTGTATTGATGATTGGGGCTGGAGTTTTTTTGCCGGGAACTGTAGGGACTGCTTTGATTTTGATCGGTCTTGTTCCGTTGGCAACCGGGCTGGTGGGAAATTGTCCGATTTATGGAATTTGTAATATTAACACTCACCATACTTGAAACTGGAGATGCAAAGTGACGGAACCTGCCAACAAAATTGAAAAAAGCATGGATGAAATCGATTCTGCTGAGCAAGAAATTCGCCAGCGCACCGAGGAATACAGGGTACTCCATGAAGTTGCGAAAATTCTGCACAACGCAGAAGGGTTTCAGGACATGTTGGAAAAGGTGATGATCACGCTGACCCGGTTTCGCGAGTTGGAAGTTGAGTACAAGGCAGGGATCTTCCTTGCGGACGAGGAGCGGCGTGTTCTTCGCCTGTTCAGCACAATTGGAGAGTTCTCGGAAGAGTTTCTCGAAAAAGAAAAAGAAATCCCGTATGGCAACTGCCTATGCGGGCGTGCAGTTGTCTCCGGAGAAATGATTATCAGCAACAACTGTTTTTCAGACAGTCGGCATGAGAACAGGTTTGAAGGGATGACATCGCATGGTCATTATATTGTCCCTTTAAAAAGCTCGGGTAAAACTCTTGGGGTCCTGTTTCTTTATACCGACGAGAACCCGCCGTGGTATTGCCGGAGTCAGGAGATCCTTCTTTCTATCGGCGGCCTGATTGGGGACGCTATTGTTGCGCGCCAGAGAGAAGAGGATATTAAAAGAAAAAATGATGAGTTGAAAACCCTGAATGAATTGAAAAATAAATTCCTCGGGATTGCATCACATGATCTGCGTAACCCGCTATACCTGATCCGGTCCTTTAGCGAGGTCATGAAGGAAGGTAGCGTCGGAGTTGTCAACGCCAAGCAAACGGAATTGCTTGAAAAAATATTCAATGCCAGCGACTTTATGAAAAATTTGCTGGAAAACCTTCTCGATGTTTCCAAGATTGAAAGTGGGAAAATTGAATTGGAAAAAAATGTTCAGGACCTTAATGCAATTGTCCGGCAACAAATTGAACTGAGTGAATTGTTTGCAGATAAGAAAAATATTTGCCTGGTTCAGAACCTGGGGAATATTCCTCCCATTTCATTTGATAGTAGCGCGATCACGCAGGTGATTGGGAATTTCCTGACGAATGCTATTAAATTTTCTCAACCAGAAACGAAAGTAGTTGTGACAACGGAATCTGATGGGAGCAATGTTCGTTTTTCAGTGCAGGATCAGGGGCCTGGAATTTCTGAAGAGGATCAAAAGTTGCTGTTCAAGGAGTTTCAAACCCTCTCAGCACGGCCGACAGGAGGCGAAAAATCAACAGGCCTTGGGCTTGCTATCGCAAAAAAACTGGTTCAGTTGCATGGCGGTAACATTGGGACTTCCAGCAAGCTAAATGAGGGAAGCACGTTCTTTTTTACCCTTCCTATGGACTAGCGAATATTTTCTTTAATAGAAATTTCAAGGAGGAGGGAAAATGAATTCGCCAATACTGAAAAATAATCTAGTTTATAAGGGGTTGGGGTGGTTGATCTTGTTGTCCCTGGCCCTGGGCGCAACCCATTCTCATGCCAAAATGGATTGTGATTTGGAGAAGGAGAACATGTGCCGGCTTGAAAAGAACGAGAGGGTTTGGTCTACATCTGAAGGTCCTCAGTTTGCAGCGAAATCAAATTTATACGATCAATATGCTCATCGGCAGGGTGGATGCGGCCCGGAGGCAATGCCTCCTGGCGATATGGGATGTATGCAAGGTCGCCACCGGGGAAGGCATGGCATGATGGGGAGGCATCATCAATCGGATTCTCTATCAACAGCACAATGTCCCCAGGAACGAAAAACGGCGACTGCGCCTCGTTCGTTTTTAGAGTTGAATAATCCGTTAGAGCAGAATCCGGAAAATATTGAGCAAGGGCGTTTGCTTTACCAGCAAAATGCGGAACCCTCTTGTGTTTTGTGCCATGGAAGTGGCGGGGATGGCCTGGGTCAAATGGGGGCGGCTCTGGTTCCACCACCCAGGAATTTCACTTGTGCTGAAACAATGGACTCGGTTTCGGACGGACAAATATTCTGGATCATTAAAAATGGTTCCGAAGGAACAGGAATGCCAGCATTTGGCAACTTTAGTGAAGAATCAATCTGGCAGATTATTTTATATATCCGCCAGTTCACCCAATAACGATTTTTATCAACTGAACTCTGGCAGGTGCCCCTTGGCTGAACTTCACGAATCTATCATCTCCGAAATAAACAACCTGATTCTAGTAGTGAATCAGAACCTGGAAGTGGTGTTTGCCAATACCGGGTTCGGAAAATTTAAGGGAAGGCGGTCGGCAGATTTTAAAGGAAGACCGTTAGGGCAAATATTGGGAATCTCAAAAGAACAGTGGGAGTTTTTAGAATGTGAACTGAGAGGAAAACTTTACCCTGCAGAACAAATCTCTCATAAAGAAGCACGCGCGAATTTTTCGTCAAGTATAGATACACGGGATCCTTTGAAAGGTGTTAATCATAATAATAAGCCGGAGAATCCGCCGTCGGTTATCACTTTGGGTGAAAAAATTTTCACGTATCAGGTTTTTGATCTGGAGTTAAATGGAGAGGATTACAGGGGGCTGATTTTTAATGACCTCACAAAAGAAAAGCATTTTCTTGACCGCATGACCCAGGCTGAAAATATTGCGGGTCTAAAAACACTGGTTGCGGGAATTTCGCATGAAATAAGCAATCCACTTCACTCCATTTTAAGTTTTGCCGAGGCGATGGAAAAAGAGAAGGATATGGAGAAAATTCAACATTATGCGTCCCGGGTGGCTGAACTTTCATCAAAAATAGGAAAAAAGTTTTCAGAGTTTTCAGGTTATGTGCAGAGCAAAGGTTCCGGAACGTCTTCTTTAATTGATGTTGAAGAAACCCTGTGCAAAGCCTTAAACTTAACTCTTCTTCCTCTTAAGGAAAAGTCCATCGAAATTGAAAAGGATATATCCCCGCTTCCAAAGGTAGAAGGAGACTTTGAGGAGATTCAGCAAATTTGGGTGAATATTTTAAATAATGCAGTCCAGGCCATGAAGGGCTGCGGGAAGCTTAAAATTTATGGGAGAGAATCAAACGGATTACTCACTATTATCATTAGTGATAATGGTCCTGGGATGGCTCGTGAAACTTTGAGGAAAGTTTTCAACCCGTTTTTTACCACTAAGATGCAGGGAGAAGGAACGGGGCTTGGCCTTAGTATCACGCAACGTCTGGTAGAAAAATATGGTGGCCATATTGAATTGAAATCGCAAGAAGGGCAGGGAACGACGGTTTCCATTTCTTTTCCTGCCAAGTCCGTTTCAAAGGCAAAACGATTTATCTGACACCTGAAAATTAATCGCCGGAGGACAACATGAAAGAAAAGCGAATATTGATCATCGGCGGTGTTGCAGGTGGGGCAACAGCAGCCGCCCATTCGAGACGTATATCTGAAGAAGCGGAGATCATTCTTTTTGAGCGAGGCCCTCATGTTTCTTTTGCAAATTGTGGACTTCCTTATTTCATCGGTGGAGAAATCACTGAGAAGTCTGACCTGTTGGTTCAAACACCAGAAGGATTGCGGTCACGTTTTAATCTGGACGTACGCATTAATTCTGAGGTCATTGAAATAAATCCCACAGAAAAACTTGTTCGTGTACTAGATAGCGATAGTGGAAAAGAATATACGGAGTATTACGACGCATTAATCATATCCACAGGTGCGAGCCCGATCAAACCCCCAATTCCTGGGATCCATCACCCTTCCCATTTTTCGTTAAGGTCTATACCCGACGCTGAAGCCATTTTGGAAAGAGTCAACCAACCCGAAACCAAACGGGCGGTAATCGTCGGAGGTGGCTTCATTGGTCTGGAAATAGCTGAGCAACTGCACAGGCGTTGCCTTAAGGTGGCCATTGTGGAAGCATTGCCTCAAGTGATGTCCCCTTTTGACCCGGAAATGGCTGCCGGACTTCATCAGGAATTAAAACAAAACAATGTTGATCTCCATCTTGGTGACGGGGTGTCTCATTTTGACACTCTCCAGGCAGAGGAGTCAGGGCAGACGGTTGTGGTACTCAGTAGTGGAAAACGATTGCCAACCGATTTAGTGATTTTGGGTATCGGCGTGCGCCCTGAATCTCAACTGGCAAAGCAAGCAGGTTTGCAAATTGGTGCACGCGGAGGGATTGTGGTTAATGACACCCTGCGCACGAGCGACCCGAATATCTGGGCTATTGGCGATGCGATAGAAGTGCGGGATTTTGTGACGGGTGAAAACGTGATGGTTCCGCTGGCGGGGCCAGCCAACCGGCAGGGGCGAATGGTCGCTGAAAATATATTTGGCGGTGTTATGAAATATCCGGGAACGCTGGGCACTGCCGTGTTGCGGATTTTCGATTGCGTCGCTGCCTGCACCGGAGCCAGTGAAAAAACTTTAAAGAGATTGAATATTCCGTACGATAAAGTTTACCTGCACCCTGCGTCGCATGCGACTTATTATCCAGGCGCGCATCCAATTGCCCTGAAGGTTTTGTTTGATCCTGAGTCGGGCAAACTTCTTGGTGCTCAGGCTCTTGGGAAAGACGGCGTCGATAAAAGAATTGATGTGCTTGCGACGGCGATAAAAGCAGGGATGACCGTGCACGATCTTGAGGAACTTGAACTGGCTTATGCGCCACCCATAGGTTCTGCAAAAGATCCTGTCAACCTTGCGGGGATGGTGGCCCAGCATGTCGTTCATGGTGACATTCAGAACGCGCACTGGGATGAGGTTGAATCATTGCTGGGGAAAGGCGATGTGCTACTCGACGTTCGCGACAAAAACGAGCGTGACGAGGGATGCATAGACCCTTCGTTGCATATTCCTCTCCCTGAATTACACGAGCGGATGCAGGAGTTACCAAAAGAAAAAGAAATTATCGTGTATTGCCAGTCGGGCCAACGATCCTATTTCGCCTGCCGGCAACTTTATTTAAATGGATTCAAAGTGAAAAACCTTTCCGGTGCTTACAAAACATGGAAAATGGCTCAGGGTGAATGAATCCAACCCAAGCTTAACTACTATTTAAGCATTGTTATCCCATCAGGCTCAGATATCAAAATTAACTCAATTGTATCGGTCAATGTAATCAAAAACGACTGATGGTCGAAAAACATTATTCTATTTAAGAAAATAATTTTTAACCCTTAACGCAAACGACCTGGTGGAGTTTGTGCACGATTTCCACCAGGTCTTTCTGGGCTTCCATCACATCGTCAATGCTCTTGTATGCCGCAGGTGTTTCATCGATCACGTCGGCATCTTTTCGGCATTCAACGCCTTGCGTGGCATCAATGTGGTCCTGCACAGTGAACTTCTTTTTTGCTGCGGCACGGGACATGGTTCTTCCCGCTCCGTGGCTGCAGCTATGAAAGCTTTCATCATTGCCCAGTCCGCGAACAATAAAAGAACGCGCACCCATGCTGCCGGGAATAATGCCGAGGTCGCCCTTTCTTGCACGCACGGCACCTTTTCGGGTAACGAGTACGTTCTGGCCAAAATGGTTTTCCCTCTCCACATAGTTGTGATGGCAGTTCACGGCTTTGATTTTTGCCTCAAAAGGTGGAATGCCGGAGGTCCCCTCTACTGCTTTGATGACAGCCTGCATCATGAGCTCCCGGTTGATTCGTGCAAAGTTTTGCGCCCAACTGACAGCAAAAACATAGTCGTCGAAATGGTCGCTGCCTTCAGCAAAGTAAGCCAGGTTAGCGTCGGGCAGATTGATAAACCATCGGCGCATATCCTGTTTGGCCAGTTCGATGAAGTACGTTCCGATCCGGTTGCCAATTCCGCGTGATCCACTATGGAGCATGAACCAGACCTGGTCCTCTTCATCCAGACACACTTCGATAAAGTGGTTTCCACCACCGAGTGTTCCAAGATGGTTGACATGGTTCGGGCCGCGTTTTCCAACTTTGGGATGTTTGGTTACGATCCCCTTAAAGTCTGCCTCCATATCTTCCCAGGCATTTACCTGGGCGTCAGGAACGTTTGACCACGCACCCCGGTCACCATGACCACCGTTATTAGTACGGCCATGAGGAACGGCTTTTTCAATGTTGATCCGCATTTCTTTTAAATTCTCGGGCAATGCATCAGCCTTAAGACTGGTTTGTACCGCCATCATGCCACAACCAATATCAACACCAACAGCAGCAGGGATGATCGCGCCCAGAGTAGGAATGACACTGCCGATGGTCGCACCTAAGCCCCAATGGACGTCTGGCATAACAGCGACATGGCGATAAATAAATGGCATTTTCGCGACATTCTTCAACTGTTGTTCCGCTGCTTCTTCCAGCGGAACCCCCTTGGTCCATGCCTTGATATGAACGCCCTCTTTGGAATTGATCACGTTAAAGTTCTGGAGGCTCATGATTTTACATTCCTAGTTAAGGCGAATTTCAAGGCAGATAAACAACTGCTGGTTAGCTCCAAAGATTGAAGGATATCTTTCAATTACCCCCCATCAACCAGAGGCTCCGGTCCGCTGCAATTTGCCTCCCATGCTCGATGGCTTTTTCGATTAACTTTGGTGAAAATTTAGTGGAAGAGTTTTTATTTCCTTCTTCAGCGTTTTCGTCGAACCACACCTGCGGCGCCAAAACGTGAATTTTTACATTCCGTTTTTTCACATCCTGCAGGGCTTTAATGACATCGGCGACACCTTTATTGATCTCCTCCGGAATCCCCTGGGCGCTGGCCTGAACTTTTGCTAATGCCTCAATCGCAGAGGCAACGGCATTCCAGTTTTTCGCGCTATTCAAATCTTCCAGGTACACTTCATCGGTCAGAATATCCAGCGTGCGTTCCAGAACATCCAGGCCCCCGACACTTGTGCCAAGCCAGTTGTCATCCCATTTTTTATAACTGTGAGGCTCAGCCCCTGAAGGAGGCAAACCGTCAGTTGTTTTTTTCAGCCGGCTGGTGAGCAGTACATAAATCTCATCGGGCTGTTCCTTGAAGGCGCTGGACAGGGGTGTCATATTGCGCACGCCGCCATCGACAAGTACATCTTCTTCACTGGGTACATCAACAAAAGGAAATACTACGGGAATGGAAGCGGATGCCATTATTTTTTCAAAAAATTCGTTGTCCCTTGGCCCCCATTCTTTATAGAGGCTGGAAACCAGTGAAACCGTCCCAACTTTAAATTTGCGATTGGAGTTTATTAATTTGTCCAGATTAAGCTTTTCCTTCATAAGTGTGCGAAGGGGCTTTAACGAAAACAGGCTATCCCCACCTGCGATAAGGCCAGCAAAACCTCCACGGCTTGAATAGACACTTTGATTGCCCTCAACGTCTTTGAGCCACAAATCTTTCAAGGATCTGACTTCATTTTTTAAATTTTCGACAGATGCCGGATCGTTCTCAATAAATTTGGCCTGTGACAGAAAACCTGCATTCAGGGCTCCAACACTCACTCCCCGGATAACTTCAAAGTCTAACCCCTGATTGATTACAAGCTCCTCCAACATCCCGACCTGGAAGGACCCCCGTGCTCCACCACCAGACATGACCAATGCTCGTTTCATGGCACTGTCTCCAAATAGATTTAAGAGAAAAGAATAACTTTTTTCATTACTATTCTAATTCGGATGTAGTTTCAAGTGTAATCGGCC
>JAJDAX010000012.1 GCA_029261615.1 Nitrospinaceae bacterium | reverse complement strand
CTTGATGCGCAGAAGAGTATCGCCAAGATTGCCAGCAAAGGTGTGATCCACAAACGCGCCGCTGCCCGTAAAATCTCCGGATTGACCCGTCGCGTTAACGCGATGAATGCCTCCGCGTAAAATTTACGCGAGGCTAAGGCCACTTCCGTTCGTCAGCTGTCCTGAAAGTTATTTCTGAAAGAAATCTCGATTACATTGAGGTTTTGTCAGAGTTATATGGCCTTTCAACTCAACACGCCAGTTTCAGCACCAGTGTTTCCATAATGCCAGCCGGGTCTTTCCCGCTGGTTTTCAGTTCGCGGTCCGCCCAGGCGAGTGACCGCAATCCTTCCTTCAGTTGTACTTCCGAAAAATTGCGCGTGTAACGTGCCGCCTTTTCCACGACGAAGGGTTTTTGTCCCATAGCGCGGGCGATGCCTGCGTTCGGCATATTTTTTTTCTGAAAATGTTTCACTTCCCATATCATACGAAATTGCCAGGCGATGGTGCCGAGCAGTTTCAGCGGCTCTTCTCCGTGGGCGAGTTGATTGCGCAGTAGCGACAACGCGCGTCCTGCATTTTTTTCCTTGAGCGCGTCCGTCAGCGCGAAGACGGTTTCCAGGCGGATGTCGCCTACCACGGTGGTGACATCTTCTTCACTCACCTTTTTATTCTTGCCTGAGTAGGTCAACACCTTGTCCAGTTCGGAGATCAACCTTCCGGGCATCGGCCCAATACGCGCGACCATTCGTTCGGCAGCGGTGACGCTCAGCGTGTAACCCTTTTCCTTGGCACGTTGCCTGAGCCAGGGAGACAACATGCCTTCATGAGGCGGCGAACATTCTGTGGCACCGGGCAGGGCGCACAAGGCCTTGTACACTTTACGTTTGCGATCCGCCTTGAGCGCCGTCATCACAAGACAGGCCTCCGTTACGGGGTTTTTAGCGTATTCCACCAGCATGGCGATGCCCGCATCATCCCATGAGGTGCCGTCAATTCCCTCAACCACCACCAGCTTATCCCCTCCAAAAAAGGACATGGTTTTGGCAGAATTTATCCAGTCCGCCGGTTTTGAGGCAGCGCCATCAAATGCTTCAAAGTTGAAGTCGCGATTGTCGTCTGTGATCAGTTGCCCGGTAATTTGATTGATGATTTCGGTGGCGAGGAACCGTTCGGGTCCGTAGAGGAAGTAAACCGGCAGGCGGTTATCCGCTGTCAGTTTTCCCTGAAGTTCGAAGGCGTTCATGGGGCGGAATCAGAACTGGTCGATAATGAGGCTGACCAGCCGGATGGAAACATCGCGGAAGGCTTCGTCCAGCGCTTCCTGGCGGTTGGCCTCAGCGTTGACCACGTTGGCGGATGGTCGATAGTCCCAGCGGGTGCGAAGATTTTCTTTTTGAAAGGTTTTGCCTTTTACGCGGTCTTTCACATCTACCTGGATCCCAAGGTATACCCAGTATTCAATGGCGCGGTCACTGGAATCGAAGGCCACAGCCCGAAGGTCGTAGAAGTCAAGAATGCCGTGCAGCACGAGATGGGCTTTTTTCGGGTCGTCCACCAGCTTCAACCGACCGTCGGTGAGAAAGGCGCGGCGAATGGTATTGGTCAGCCGGGGGTGAATGGTGGGTTCGGTTGACTTATTCTTGAGTACCGGGATGGCAATGGTTTTGATATGCGCTGGTAACGATGACCCTGTGCCGGACAGGCGATAACCACAGCCACTGATAACAAGCAGGCTGATCAGTAGCAGGCATTTTACCAGCCGAAAACTCCAGCCAGGGATTACGGCGCTTCGGTGGGCCAAGTGAGTCTCCTTCATACGACGATGTTGACGAGCTTGCCGGGAACCACAATGATTTTTCGTACAGTCTTGCCATCCACCCAGGGGAGGACTTTTTCATCTTCCATTGCCTGGGATTTAAGATCCTCTTGGCCGATTGCTTTTGGGACAGTCAGCTTTTGACGGACCTTCCCATTTACCTGCACGACGATAGTGATTTCATCCGCCTGCATCAGGGCTTCATTATAAACCGGCCAGGTGGCCCGGTCCGTGGTTTCAGCATATCCCAAAGTGGACCACATGTCCTCTGCAATGTGAGGTGCAAATGGGGCCAGTAACAGGACAAGATTTTCCAGCGCTTCTTTTACAATCGCACGACCTGCCGGGGTGGGCTCTGATTTCTCCCAGCCATCACGGAAATTGTAAAGGTGATTGACCAGTTCCATAATTGCGGCGATCGCTGTATTGAACTGCATGCGAACCGCTGTGTCTTCAGTGACACGCTTGATGGTGATGTGCGTCATGCGACGCAGGTCTTTCAACAATGGAGAAATATCTGCGTCTTTGTCTGGCAGTTCTCCCGCCTGTTTCGTGTTGTCCGCCAGTGCCTGGAAAATAACCCACACCCTTTTTAAAAATCGGTAACAACCTTCGACACCCTGATCGCTCCATTCGAGATCTTTGACCGGAGGGGCGGCGAACAGGATGAACAATCGCGCCGTATCGGCTCCATATTGTTCAATTATCCGATCCGGATCGACTACATTTCCTTTGGACTTCGACATCTTGGACCCGTCTTTAATGACCATACCCTGAGTCAGCAGATGATCAAATGGCTCGGGAGAATGCATCAATCCCATATCCCGGAAAATGTGATGGAAAAAACGCGAATACAAAAGATGCAAAATAGCGTGTTCGATGCCGCCAATGTACTGGTCCACTGGCATCCAGTAGCGGCTGGCTTCCGGATTAAACGCATGGTTTTCGTCGTGCGGCGACGTGTAGCGGTCGAAGTACCAGGAGGAGCAGATGAACGTGTCGAGCGTATCGGTCTCGCGCCTTGCGGTGGCACCGCATTTGGGGCAATCGACTTTATAAAACGATTCGAGTGTGTGGAGCGGTGACTGCCCGCCATCGCCGAGGTCGACATCCGTAGGCAACACCACCGGCAACTGATCTTCAGGCACCGGCACCGTTCCACAGGTGTCGCACAAAACCATCGGCACCGGTGTTCCCCAGTAGCGTTGGCGGGAAACACCCCAGTCGCGCAGGCGAAAATTAACGGTCGCTTTGCCGATGCCCTTTTTGTCGAGATGGTCGCACACGGTTTTGCGCGCTTCCTGCCCGGCCAGTCCGTTAAATTCTCCCGACTGCACCATGGCCCCATCTGAAACGAAAGCGGTTTCCAGTGTGTCCGCATCAAGGTTGCCGTCTGCGGGTGTGATGACCACGCGAATCGGCAACTTATATTTTCTGGCGAATTCAAAGTCGCGTTGGTCGTGCGCTGGAACGGACATGATTGCCCCGGTGCCGTAGTCCATGAGGACGAAGTTGGCGGTCCATACAGGAACGCTGTCTCCTGTGAGCGGATTGACAGCATACGCTCCTGTGAAAACCCCGTCCTTTTCGCCGCCTTCTGCGGTGCGGTCTTTTTTCTCCATGCGCTTCATGCGGGCGACGAATTCATCCACTATCGACTCCTGTTCCGTTCCGCGTGAAAGCGTGGTCGTCAGCGGATGCTCAGGTGCCAATACCATAAAGGTCGCGCCGTAGAGTGTGTCCGGTCTTGTTGTGAAAACCAGAATTGACTCATCACTATCCTGTAATTTGAAAGCGACTTCTGCGCCATAACTTTTCCCGATCCAGTTCGACTGCATGGTCAGAACTTGCTCCGGCCAGGAACCGGAGAGCTCCTTGCAGCCTTCAAGCAGGCGGTCGGCGTATTCGGTTATTTTAAAAAACCAGCCGTCCTGTTCGCGGTCGATGACGGGGCTGTCGCAGCGCCAGCATTTGGCATCGATCACCTGCTCGTTGGCCAGCACCGTCTGGCAGGGTTCGCACCAGTTGACGATGGATTTTTTCCTGTAGACCAGTCCACGTTCGTGAAACTTGAGGAAGCACCACTGGTTCCACCGATAGTATTCAGGTGTGCAAGTTGCGGTTTCGCGATCCCAGTCGTAGCTCAGGCCCAGTCTTTTGAGCTGGTCGCGCATGGTGTCGATATTGGCCTTCGTCCATTCCCAGGGGTGCGAATTGTTTTTAATGGCGGCATTTTCAGCGGGCATACCAAACGCGTCCCAGCCGATAGGATGCAGGACGTTGAATCCCTGCATGCGCTTGAATCTCGCGAGCGCGTCGCCGATGGTGTAGTTGCGGACGTGTCCCATATGGATACGTCCGGACGGATAGGGAAACATTTCCAGCAGGTAATATTTAGGCCGGTCAGCGTCTTCTTTTACGCTAAATGATTTATTGGAATCCCAATAAGACTGCCAGCGGGATTCTATTTTCTTGAAATCGTACTCCTGCATATTCTGGGAATCCTCGGAAAATCGGTGAGATAAAACGGGAGCCTAGTGTATCCAAAACCCTTTACAGATACCAGAAATTTACTCTTGCCAGACTCAGGGTGTGTCCTTAACCTTAATTTACAGAAACGATTGAGGATCCTTATGATTTTTGATTACACCCCGACAAAGTATCAGGATATTCATGTTTTGATTGTTGGTGATTCGAAGGTTATGGGCAAGGTGCTTCACGATTTTTTGGTTTCATTTGGCATCGCGCCCGGAAATTTTCACTATTGTGCAAACAGTACGGAAACTCTTGCTCTGATAGAAACGGTAAGGATTGATTTGATCCTCACCAGCATGTGGTTGCCACCTCCTGTCAACGGCCTTGAATTGCTGGAAGAAATCCGTGGGTATGAAAAGGAAGAGATTCGTAAGGTTCCCTTTGTCATGCTGGTGGGGAAGGATCATCCTGCTTATCGGGAAAAAGCACACAACCTGGGTATAAGTGGTTATCTGACCAAACCCTTCAAAGCGGATGCCCTGCAATGGGTGGTAGAACGCATATTCCTCGATAAATTCACTGAAGGAGATTCGACGGAAGTCAATCAGGACGCGTCAGCCAGCACTCGATTGATAGCCCCGGAAAAACAGTTTTCTATCAAAGGAATGAGGATCATGCTGGTCGATGACTCCACGACAAACCTGAAAATTCTGAAAAACACACTTGCCAGTGAGGGATTGATCTACCAGGAGGCAACGAGTGCGGAGTCGGCTTTGCAATTGTTATCAGAGGAGCTTCCAGACCTGATCGTTTTAGATGTGGTGATGGCCGGGATGGACGGGTTCGAGGTGTGCCGAATTCTCAAGAATGAGAAGCGAACCCGCGATATTCCGATTATTTTTCTGACCAGCCTGGACAATAAACAATCTGTGTTGGAAGGGTTCAACGCAGGCGGGGTCGATTACATTTCTAAACCTTTTGTGCCGGAAGAGGTCAAACTCCGTATTCAAACCCAGTTGCAATTGACGCAGATCCTCAATGACAAGGAACAGCTCATTGAAGAGTTGACACAGACAAAGGAAAAGAACGAAGGATTGATCGACGAATTGCTGGAGATGAAAGAATATCTTGAGCGGCAGGCGATCACGGACCCTCTCACAGGTCTGGCCAATCGGCGAGGAATGTGGAAGTGTATTGAAGAGGAGCAGGATCGTGTTCAAAAAGGTTGTCCTTCGTTCTCAGTGATATTGTCGGACGTTGATTTTTTTAAAAATGTAAATGATCAACTCGGTCACGAGGCAGGAGACCATGTGCTGGTAGAATTGTCCCGGCGATTGAAAGCAACATTAGACGACTGCGGAGTTCTGGCGCGTTGGGGGGGCGAGGAGTTTCTGGTATTGCTGCCGCTGTCTGATCTTAAAGATGCTGAAAAAAAAGCCGAAACTCTCCGAAAGGCGATTTGTGAAGAGCCTGTGTTGTGCGGGAAAAAACTGGTCGAAGTGACGATGAGTTTCGGCGTGGCCACACTGTCTTCTCCCGATCTCCCCCTCCCTCGAATTCTGCAAATGGCCGACAAGGCTTTGTATCGCGCTAAGGACAAGGGACGAAATCGCGTTGAGAGCCACACTCACTTGTTAGAAATAGACCAATCCGGGTGATTGGAGGTCTGAAAAATTGATCATCGTGATAGATGAAAGCGATCCTGACATTCCAGCAATACCGTAAAATCAAATCATAAATTTTATTCGCTGAAAAACAGGCTCCCTGAAACCGCAAACTTTTTTTCAGACATTCATAAAAGAACAGGGATTTTAGTTTATCCTTGACCGCATGACGGAACTCACCAGCGCGGTAATCGTTGTCTTCTCCCTTTTTGTTTTGGCCATGCTGGCCATCGGCTGGGTGACCTCGCGTTCGGCTAAATCTCCGGACCAGTTTTTCCTGGC
>JAJDAX010000011.1 GCA_029261615.1 Nitrospinaceae bacterium | reverse complement strand
TTTGCAGGCGGTCGTAAAAGATGTTCACGAGCAGTTTATTGAAGCGGTGACCAAGGGACGCAATATGACCGCATCGCAGGCAAAGCAATTAGCCGATGGAAGAATATTCACCGGACGGCAGGCATTGGATTTAAAAATGGTGGATGAACTCGGCGGCCTGGAGGATGCTATCAGTAGCATGGGCAAACGACTCGGCATTGATGGTCGACCCCATGTGATCCAGGAAGTTGAACGGGAAACCCTAATGGACTGGTTCATGAAAAACCAGATTCCGGACTCCTTTAAAACAGCCGCCCTGACCCCGGATTTCCCGCGCCTCCAGTTCCTGTGGACCCCTTAACTCATTGAAAATAAAGTAATATTTTTATTTTTCGCAAGATTTTAGCCCGGATTTGTAGGAAATTTATACTTGGCTATTTCTCCAGCCTCACCAATTTTATGGAAACCGCCTCCAAACCACATTCCCGAAATTCACATAAACGCTTCAAAACTCTTGACTTGGTGGGTTCGGATGGTATACTTTTCCAATATTTTTTGGGAGAGGCTGGATGACCAAGGCTGAGCTGGTTGAAAAGGTTTCGCAGCAAATAAATCTGACCAAAAAGCAGACAGAAGTTGTCGTAAACACTGTGTTTCAAAGCATTACCGAGTCTCTCGCCCAAGGCAAAAAGGTCGAGTTACGCGGTTTTGGTAGTTTCCGGGTTCGTAGCCGTAATGCTCGAGTTGGACGCAATCCAAAATCGGGCGCACGTGTTGAAGTACCGGCAAAAAAAGTCCCTTTTTTCAAGGCCGGGAAAGAGCTACGAGAACTCGTCGATGGCAATGAATTCGATGAGGAAATTGAAATGGAGCTGGATGATTAACAGGGAATCTTCTTCCCTTCCAGTAGTTCTCCAACCAGGCGCGGTTCCTGAGCAGGGTATTTACCCTGCTTTTTTTATTGGGTGCCAGGCGCAGGGCCAACAGAAAACGTATTAAGTGGATTTATGACGCTCCCCCTTGTAAAGGGGGAAGCGTAGCGGGGGATTTAACACCTTCGCCTGCTCCAGAATAGTTAGCGCTTTGGTTCTGCGGAGACGCTAAGCGGTTAAATTAGTTTAAGTTCTTTTAAACCTTCCTGGTAATCCAACCGATGTCCGGAAACAGTTTCGGCCAACTCTTCAAAATCACCACCTTCGGCGAGTCACATGGCCCGGCACTGGGTGTCGTGGTTGAAGGCTGCCCGGCAGGACTTCCCCTTGTAGAAGCGGACATCGAAAAAGAACTCGACCGCCGCCGCACGGGTCAAAGCAAAGTCACCACCACCCGCAAGGAAGCCGACAAGGTCCAGATTCTTTCCGGATTGTTTAAAGGAAAAACGACCGGCACGCCCATCGGCATGATGGTGGTCAATCAGGATGCGGATTCTTCCAAATACGAATTGATAAAAGATTTATACCGGCCTGGTCACGCAGATTACACCTACGATCAGAAATACGGGTTTCGCGATTACCGTGGCGGTGGGCGCTCCAGTGCCCGGGAAACGGTCGGGCGCGTTGCCGCCGGTGCAATCGCCAAAAAAATTCTGGCTCGTCAAAAAATTAAAGTCTTCGCCTATACCCGGCAGATCGGCAACATCGTCGCCGAGAAATTCAACGCCCGAGAAATCGAAAAAAACATCGTCCGCTGCCCTGATAAAAAAGTGGCCGAGAAGATGATTGAAGCCATTATGCAGGCGCGCAAAGAAGGCGACAGCCTCGGCGGGGTAATCGAAGTGGTGGCGCAAGGTGTTCCACCCGGACTAGGCGAGCCGGTCTTTGATCGTCTTGACGCAGACCTCGCCAAAGCCTTGATGTGCCTCCCGGCTGTTAAAGGTGTGGAAGTGGGAGCAGGTTTCGCCGTCGCCACCATGAAAGGCTCTGAGTGCAACGATGTGTTCACGTCTAAAGGTGGCAAGATCAGCACCGTCACCAACAATGCCGGCGGCATTCTCGGTGGCATCTCCAACGGAGCCGATATCGTCGTGCGTATGGTAGTCAAGCCCACGTCCTCCATATCAAGAGAACAGGACACGGTGACGCGCAAAGGCAAGAAGGCAAAAATTAACGTGGAAGGGCGACACGATCCCTGCGTTGCTCCGCGCGCCGTCCCCATGGCAGACAACATGGTGGCCCTGGTACTGGTCGACCACCTGTTACGTCAACGCGCCGCCCGCCTGTAGTTTGCGCTTAACCCTTCATCTCCGAAAATAATTCGCTATGACCTACCGCGTCGGTTTCATCCAGAACCAGCCGGTCTTTGGCGACATCGAAGCCAACCGGAACCGAATCACCGCACTGGCGGAAGATTTGGAAGCCGACCTGCTGGTACTGCCGGAATTATTCACCACCGGTTACCAGTTCACTTCAAGAGAAGAAGCCCGGGGCCTTGCTGAACCGGTTCCCGGCCCCACGGCTGAATTTTTATCCGCACTTTCCAAAAAGAAGAACCTTTTTATCATCGCCGGTCTTGCCGAGCTCGATGGCGAAGCGGTATACAATTCCTCCGTCGTGACCGGACCCCAAGGCTTCATCGGGCGCTACCGCAAAATCCATTTATTCGATACCGAGAAAACCATATTTGATGCAGGCGATCAACCGCCTCCCGTGTTCGAACTCGGAGCAGCACGGGTCGGAGTGATGATCTGCTTCGACTGGCGCTTTCCAGAAACCGCCCGTTCACTCGCTCTCAAAAACGCTGACGTGATTGCCCACCCCTCCAACCTCGTGCTGCCGCATTGTCCGCAATCGATGATCACACGGTGTCTTGAAAACCGGGTATACGCTATAACAGCTGACAGGGTGGGGGCCGAACAACGCATTGCCGGAGAAACACTCACATTTATCGGGCAGAGCCAGGTGGTGGACCCAGACGGCAATGTACTGGTTCGTGCCTCTGTAGATAAAGAAGAAAGCGCTGTGGTTGAAATCGACCTTGAAAAAGCGCGGAAGAAATCGATCAACCCGGTCAACGATCTGTTCGGCGATCGGCGGACGGACCTTTATCACCTGTCCTGAATCGCGGTCCCCTTTACAGGCTCCCGCCATTTCTGGTACGATTATCGCTTCAAACTCACATGACCCCTGCACCGGAATGCGGTGCATTTTTCCTTTGGATAATAAAATGCCGCTAAAAAAATCACGTTTTCTGAAAGATGGCGACCACGCCATATACGATTCGGTTTCAAGCCTCACCTGGACAGCTCAGGACTCGCGTCTTGCCACCGGTAAGGAATTAAGTTGGGATGAAGCCAACGCCTGGGCAAAAACCCTCAATGAGGAAAATCACGGCGGTCATAATGACTGGCGACTTCCCAGTGTCGAGGAAGC
>JAJDAX010000010.1 GCA_029261615.1 Nitrospinaceae bacterium | reverse complement strand
GACACAGTTCCGTCGGGTCGACCTTTACGCATCCGAAACGGAGATTCCGATTGTGACCCCACAAAAAAATGGGGCGCGAGGACACACCACGACTTATCACCGACCCCTGCAATCTTATTTTGAAGCGTTGGCAGATGCGGGCCTTGTCGTTGACCGGTTAGAGGAGTGGACCTCCGGTAAAACAAGTGAACCCGGCAAACGGGCCAAGGCCGAGAACAGGGCACGTCAGGAGTTCCCTCTTTTTTTAGCGTTGCGCGCCATTCCAATCAATCAACAGGCAGAATAATTATCTTTTTAAAGAAACTTTAATGACCCAACGACGCAGTTACACTTATGAATTGACCGATGGCAAGGCACTTTTGTTTGCCGTTAAAAAATTATTGCAGGAAGGCGGAGCAGGATGGCAAGAGGTGGGAGAAATGATGCCCGAAGGCCATGTGGAATACAAACCGCAGCGAGTCGCGCCTTTGAAGTCTGGCTACCGTTTTCAATATCAAAAGGCTGGATTGAATCTGACTCTCTATTTTCCGGAAGCCGAGTTCAACAAGTTGCTTGATGTGCTGGACAAGGAACGCCTGCCTCGGTTGAAATCCGCTTTCCAGGCCGCCCTGCCGGAGCGGTCGGGTTATGTTATTGGCGAATTCAAGATCCGCGGCATTCTCGAAGACCCGGAAATGGAAGAAAACTCTTCCTCGGCAGTAGAATAAAACCAGGGATTAAAAACGAAACCGTATTCCACCCCCCGCGCCAAAGTCGGAATGATATTGGCCGACCAGAAATAGATTTTTCCCCAGGCGTACATTGGTTCCCGCAACCCATTCCTCCTCAGTCTCCGTGTCGTATTCAACATCCCCGAACAGCTCCAGTCGCGGTGTCAACTGAATCGATTGTTCAAGAGAAATTCGAAAGTCGCCTTCGTGGTCTAATCTCAATGCACTCCAGAAGTTAAACGGTAAAAGATACCGAAGGCCTGCAAATCCTACTTGATCTTCGTCGGTCAGGTTGACTCCACCAAATAAGGTGAAAAACCGGTTGAAGTATCGGTCGTAGGTCAATTCGATATCGTAATCCACTCCATTAGTGTTCTGCCAGCCCGTTTCCCAGTTGGCGCTGAATATATTGTAGGTGTTGCTGGCGACGGCGATTCCATCCGTCATGTGGGATTGTGCCGTGGCGTTTACCCAGAAATACCAGGGGTCCTTGAACAGGCGATGCCTTATTGCTTCAATATCAGAGTCAAGGGGTTTGTCCTGATAACGGACCACTCGCGCCATTCCTGCTTTGGCGTGATACAGCACGTGACAGTGAAAAAACCAGTCCATGTACTCATCTCCTTCAAACTCTATGGTGCGGGTCCCGCCGGGCGGCACGTCGATTGTATGTTTCAGCGGTGCCCGGTCGCCCTGGCCATTGATGACCCGAAAGAAATGGCCGTGGAGGTGCATGGGGTGGTGCATCATGGTTTGGTTGTTGATGATAAACCGAATGTTTTCTCCATGGCGGATGCGAATGTCGTTGTCCGCAGAAATGATTTCTCCATTCATCGACCAGACAAAACGGTTCATGTCTCCCGTCAGGTTCAGTACAACTTTTCTTAGCGGCCGGTTTGTTGATGGGGTTGTGGATGTCGGTGACTGCAGCTTGTCATAGGGGGCCATTGGGCGTTGCTCCATATGATTCGAAGTCATCTTTTCTGGCATGGACATCTTTGAATGGTCCATGCTGCCACCGGACATGGACATCCGGTAGTAGTCCGGTTTAGGGACATCCGGTGCCTGTTTGCGTTCCCCGGTGCCTATGAAAACGGATGTGAAGCCCGTTCCGTCCTGGGCCGTGGCGCGAAACTCGTAGGTGCCGCTTTCGGGAACCGTCAGGATGACATCATAAGTTTCTGCGATGGCCATCAGGAAACGGTTGACCTGAACAGGTTCGACCGCGATACCATCGGCCGCCACTATCTGCATTAACCCTCCCGCGAACTGCAGGTAGAAATAAGTTGCGGCGGCAGCATTCACCAGTCGCAACCGGACCGTTTCCCCAGGCTGTGCCGGAATTAAATATTCGGGCTTACCATTCGCCAGAAAACGCTCATAAGCTACATCTGATATATCCATAGCGGGCATGCGGTTCCAGCTCCGCATTAGATAGGGCCTGAGGGAACCGCTTTTCATGGCACCCCAGGCGGACTGGAGAGTATTCTTCTTAAAACTGTAAAATTCATTTCCGCTTTTTAAAGTTCGCATCACTTCTTCCGGGTTTTCGTTGGTCCAGTCCGACAATACGATGACTTGATCCTGATCCGTGGTATTGGTTTCGCCATTTTTCGGAGTGATGACAATGGAACCGTAGAGTCCCTGCTGTTCCTGCAGACTGGAGTGAGAATGAAACCAGTAGGTGCCTGTTTGCTTAATCGGGAATTTAAATTGTACTGTCTGTCCTGGCTCAATCGGCGGGTTGTTAACAAAGGGGACTCCATCCTGACGATTGGGGAGCAAAATCCCGTGCCAGTGAATGGAAGTGGGTACCTTCATTTTATTTTCAATTGAGATGTTTGCCATGTCCCCTTCTTTAAAACGAAGGGTGGGACCGGGGATTTTCCGGTTGATGGACATGGCTTCAACCTGTTGTCCGTCAATTTGTAATGTCTGATAGTCAATTGTGAGGTGATAAGACACTGTTCGAGCCTGTGCCGTGAGTACCAGCAAAAGAATGGAGACCAGGTTTAAAATAAATAATCGAAAAATTAAATTCATGACCGACCTCATTGTCGTGCGCGAAAGAAGCGGTGCACCACAATTTTCCGGGAAAGAAACCCGGCCTGTTGGGTAATTAAATGTTCCGGAGGCAGAGGTATTCCACAGAATAGGCTTCTGTTGCCCTGTAAATTCAGGGACCGGTGACGTTGTGAATTACGTCGTTATATTTTTGGAATTTCTACCTGCGAGTGACAGGAATGTGGAAAGAGGTCAAGCTTTGGGAGGAGGGGAAGCCGGAGGGCTGGAGAGTATGGCCATTGAGTGAGCCGTAATTATTAACTGACTAAGCCGAGGATGATTCCGTTCTGTTTTTTGAATTTCAGGGATATCAGCAGAAATGCAGATGTTGCAGGTGACCTGTTGAGGACAGCTCGAGGAGTCCATAGAAGTCATAGCGCCTGATACCCCGGGAAACAGAAGGCCCCCAATCAGAATCAGTCCGAGAACGGCGAACGACAATTTAATTTTTGACGGGCTATGTTTCATGGTATTCCACCTTTTTTTCAGACTACCTTGAAACGTAAATTAAAGTCAATCCTGATTCGCTTTTTCCTGCGGATAACTCCAGTCGATAGGGCGGTCATCACGGATGGCATCGCGCATACGTTGCATCCAGTTCAGGAAAAACGCCACGTTGTGCAGGGTGTTGAGCCGGTAGGCCAGAATTTCATCCGCCATAAACAAATGACGCAGGTAGGCGCGTGAATAATTCTGGCAGGTTTCGCAGGGGCAATCGGGATCCAGAGGGCTCGCGTCTTCTTTGTGGATGGCGTTTCTGATATTCACCTTTCCGCGGGAGGTGAATAATGTTCC
>JAJDAX010000009.1 GCA_029261615.1 Nitrospinaceae bacterium | reverse complement strand
GGTTTGGACGGCACCCATTGTTTGACGAGCGACGATGTACTTACCTTGCGTGAGCAACCGGACTCGATGATTGTGCTGGGCGGTGGACCGGTCGCTGTCGAGCTTGCGCAGTTTTACCAGCGTATTGGCACACAGGTGACGCTGATCCAGCGCAGTGACCATATTATGTCCGCGGGCGATGAAGATTTGGCACGCCCGGTAGAAGAGCGACTGCGGGAAGAAGGCATGCAGGTATTCACCAGCACGCGCCTTTTAAAAATTGAAGACGTTGGCGGGCAAAAACAAATCACTTTTGAACATGAAGGAAAAGAGCAGGCAATCAAGGCCGAATCGATTTTGCAGGCGTTGGGGCGGCGACCCAATATCGACGGACTCAACCTGGAAGCCGCCGGAGTAAAGGCAGAACGCACCGGGATCAATGTCGATGCCGAAATGCGCACCAGCCAGCACAATATTTTCGCGGTTGGAGATGTAAACGGTGAACACGAGATCGTGCACATCGCCATTGAACAGGGCGAGATCGCCGGGCACAATGCGCTCAATCGTGACAACCCCCGCCGCTATGACGACCGTTTAAAAATATCGGTGGTGTTCAGCGACCCACCGGTGGCCAGCGTTGGACTGAGTGAGAAAGAATGTAAGGCACAGAGTATAGATTACCGTGCCGCCTCATACCCATTTAACGATCACGGAAAATCCATGTGCCTTGGCGAAACACATGGCCACGTTAAACTGCTGGCTGACCCGGCAACGGGAAAACTGATCGGCGGACATATTGTGGGCCCTGAAGCAGGCGAATTGATTCACACACTCGTTTCTATTATGTATTTCAACGGCACCATGGAAGACATGCTCCGCATGCCGTACTACCACCCCACCCTGTCCGAAATCCTCACCTATCCGGCGGAAGAGTTAAAACCAGAAAAAAAATGACCACCATTCTTTAAAAGTTAAACCTCAACGATTTCAATCAACTTTATTTTATTTAATCATTTCTGCTATATGATTTACACCTAACCATAAAAGTAAATCTTGTATCCCGATAATTCCTATACTATATTTTTGACACCTTATCTCATTAAAATAGCTGACGTGGCGAAGCCAAAACTTTTGCATTGGATTAAAACCGGGTTTTGTATTGGGTCATTGGCGTTTCTTGCCGGCTGTTCGGTTGGTCCTTATGGGAGCCTGGCCAGCAAAATAACTTACACGAAATCCGCAATGGTAGTAGAGGTCTATTCCTTGGGTTTTCATTTACGGCCGGGGGGATTCGATGGGGGTGCTTCTCTAGGGCACAGGCATGCAGTCTATATTTTCCCTTGTTCGTTGAAGGAGTTTCGGGAAAAAGGAGCCCAATGGCATTGGTTCCATGCCCCTGTTCCAGAGGGAATTCCGCTGACACGGGCTACTTCAACTTATGGACTAGAAATGGAAACAACCCCGCATCAAAGGAGGGTGGCCCTTGGATATTCAGACCAGATTGAAACCATAGGGCCGAACCCTGGTGATTCGATTCTTGCCAAAGTATTTTTTGACCGGGAACACCCGGAAAAAACTCACGTTTTTTGGAAGGAGAAACTGGATGAACCCCAAATCAGTTTGTGTCGGTAGCGGTTTCTGTTTGTTACTGATGCTCATTACCCTTACCGGGTGCGGGAATTCAAAGAATCTGGTATATCGCCAGAATACAGTAATCGGTTTGGAAGTATCTGCCAATCCTGAAGGCACCAGCGGCAAAGCGGTTCTCGGTTATGATCGTGAGACCAATGCTGTCGTCCCGAAAAAATTAAAAAGCAATGGTGAGACTAGCGGACAGGAGGCGATGTCGGCAATTTCCATTTCTCACGTACATATTGGCTTTCTCGAGGCAAATTGTATTTACGAAGCGTTTGCTACAGGAGACGCTGCCGTAAACCTGGCGGAAAACAGGGGGCAGTTGCATGGATTTCTCCAGGGGACTGAGACAGGCGTGAAATCCAGTTCCTCGTCTGCCTCAGGTCAGCAAGGCAAAAGGGCCATCCCTAATTGCACCGAAGGACAATATAAATAATCGATGACTAGCGGTTCACTTCCTAGAATCGAGAATCCCACAAATCATTCTTGAGGATTGTGATGAACACATTTTTACGCCTCCAGTTTTTATCTTTGATTATGCTTTCATTGTTGCTATCTGCATGTGCTGAAAACTCGATTGTTTTTCATGAGAGAACTCAATTTGGTCTAAACCTGGAAGCCCGTCCCGAATTAAGTACCCCTGTTAATCTAAATATGGCCTACAACAGGAATCTGCTTGCCGTAGTTCCCTCCAAAAACGAGGGTGAAGAATCTCAAGAAATTGGTGCAAATGAGGGCGGTTCAAATAATAGTAAAAATGAAGACTCCGAAGAAGCTGTTTCTCTCCTTTCAACCTTTGGAGTGAATTATAAAAAGAACGAGGGGTTTTTTAGTGGAGCAGATGTTTATATCCACAACCATTTCGCAACAGGAAAAGCAGCCAAGAAATTAACTGAATCAGGTTCCGACTCTGGTAGTAGAGACAGTAATATAGATGGACGGGTGGAAAATCCAATGGGGAATAATTCCGGCGATTCCTCGGCAAAAAATATCATGAGTATTATGACGGGTGGAGCCAATGGAACCAGCCGGTGATTTTGAATTAATATACTTTAGGAACCGGAAAGTTTTCAGAGCATTCACTAGCAGTTCTATACCATCTTCTGAGGCAAGATCCGTGATGAGGAAAGGGGATTTTGAATGCCTCTTGGTATTATCTAGTCGTTTATAAAAAAACTTCTATTTGATATGAGATGAAGATGTCTACTAAAAACACTTCAGACGAGTATATAAAGTTTGATATTAACCCCCCCGACCCTGCCGTAAAGACCAATGAAAAAGAACTGGATTGAATCAACTGCCTGAAATAAAAAGGAGAAGGCCGGAAACTTTCAATTGTTTTACTTTGTGAGTTTTATTTCTTGTTTGGTATTGATCAAAGTAACTAGACGGAGGCTGTTATGACCGATAAAGACAATTCCCCTGTTCGCTATATCATTGTGGTTCACGGTATAGGTGAGCAGCGTAAAAACGAAACTGTGCTCAGTGTCATCAATCGGTTCGCAGAAATTCGTTGGGCAAAAAAACACCACCCTTCCCCGGATTTAAATGACCTTGAAAAAAGTGAACTGCTGACTCTCGGTCGGGCTTCCGCTCAAACGGGCAAAGAATTCCGCAACAGAATCTGCCAGTTTCCTATCGAAAAAGAAAACTTTAATCCCTGGATTGAATTCGAAGGTATTCCTCAAAAACCGGACGGCGACATCAAGGAACCTTTTTTTGGAAAGTTGTCTGAAAATGGAGAAAACCTGCGTTTTGTCGATTGTTGCTGGGCCGATATCCTGCAGGATGACTGGCCTCGAGTGGGACAGGACACGGCATTGTGGGCAAAAGGATTGCTGGGCAGGTTGAAACTGAAAAATGATTCGATAAAAGATGATGTCATTAAGCCTGGCAACGACTCCCCGGTAAATAACAATGTACCCGCTCCAATCTGGGTCGTAAAAATTCTCGAAAAACTTGCCGAAACCCTGGTGTTTTTGCAAAAGGTGATGAGTTTCCGCGTCAAGAAATTTGAGGA
>JAJDAX010000008.1 GCA_029261615.1 Nitrospinaceae bacterium | reverse complement strand
CGCATGCTCGACATGGGCGATGTCCTGACCTTTATTGACAAGGCGCAGGAGGCGTATGACCTGGAGCAGAGTAAAAAGCTCCAGAAGAAAATTAAAAAGAACGAATTCGATTTTGACGATTTCCGCGATCAGCTTCGGCAGATAAAAAAGATGGGGTCGATGCAGCAGATGCTGTCGATGATCCCCGGAGCCAGCAAGTTGCTTAAGGGTGTTGAGGTGGATGAGTCGCAGTTCACGCGTATTGAGGCCATGATCGATTCGATGACCCCGTACGAGCGTGCGCATCATCAGATGATAAACACCAGTCGGAAAAAACGCATCGCGCAGGGCAGTGGAACCCAAGTTAACGAGGTCAAACGACTGCTCAAGCAATTTGTTCAGATGAAAAAAATGATGAAGAAGTTTTCCTCCGGTAAAATGCCACGCGGGCTCAATCTGGGTGGTATGCTGGGGAAGTAGGAGTTTCCCACATTGTTGCCACTAGCCGTGGGAGCAGTTGGTTAACTTTTTGTAGTTTTTCAGAAATTCCTTTTTGGAGTTTCTTATTAATCGGGGGCAACCCCAAAACTGAATCTTTGTGGTCGAAAGGAGAATGCATTGGCTGTAGCAATCAGATTAAGTCGGCGAGGAGCAAATAAAAAGCCCTTCTATAGAGTAGTGGCGGTGGACAAAAGAAAACGTCGTGATGGACGGTGTCTCGAAGTATTAGGGACTTTTGATCCTCTTACGGAAAACGAACCCTTTAAAGTTGATTTGGATAAAGCCAGGGGTTGGATTCAAAAAGGGGCTAAACCTTCCGATACCGTTGCGTCGTTTCTCAAAAAAGCGGGTGTTGAAGTATAAAAGGGTTTTCCTTCTCTAACTGTCTTGACCTGAGTTCTCCTTTTCGCGTTACAGATCGAGCGGACCGACACTGAGTGTTCCCGTTGTGGAGGGTTTGGGTATGAAGGAACTGATAGAGGTGATCGCAAAGGCATTAGTGGATTTCCCCGACCAGGTGGAGATCCAGGAAGTAGAAGGAGAAAAGACGACCGTCCTTGAATTGAGGGTCGCCAAGGAAGATTTGGGCAAAGTGATTGGCAAACAGGGTAAAACGGCGCGAGCCATGAGGACCATCCTGAATGCCAATGCCACCAAACTGAAAAAACGCGCCGTCCTGGAAATTATCGAATAAAATGCAGTGGGTTCCGGTGGGAAAGCTCGTGAAGCCTCACGGCCTCAAGGGCGAATTTAAATTCAAGCCGGAGATCTCCGATACCAGCCTTTTGGGTGACCTTAAACAGGTCCGCCTCGAAATGGACCCGGAGACAGACTCGCCCCGGACTATTTCCTCCCTGCGAGGTCACGGACTTCGCCTGATACTCAAGCTGGAAGGCATCAACCGGATCGAAGAGGCAGAGCCTCTTTGCGGCCGGTCACTTCTGGTTTCAACAGACGACTTTCCCCCACTACCTGAAGGCGAGTACTACTGGTTTCAAATTCATGGGCTTAAAGCCTATGATGAAACCGGAAAATATTTTGGCACCGTATCTGAAATCATCGAAACCGGAAGCAACGATGTCTACGTGGTTCGGGATGGTTCGAAAGAACTTTTACTGCCTGTGATTGACGACGTGGTCAAAAGCATCGACCCCGACCAACAAAAACTGGTTTTTCATGCCATCGACGGACTCCTTTAGAACGATTCACTTCGATATCATTTCCCTTTTCCCGGAAATGTTCGAAGGTCCTTTCCAGGAGAGCATCCTTGACCGGGCGCGGGAAGAAGGCCTGCTCAACGTCCGTTTGCATAATTTACGCGATTACACGCTGAACAAACACGGCAAGGTTGACGACACACCCTTCGGTGGCGGGGCGGGACTCGTCATGAATATCGAACCCATCGACCGGGCACTTCAATCTGTCAAAAAAGACCGCCCTTACGCCCATACGGTGATTTTAGCGCCGAGCGGCAAGCGGTTTGATCAGAAGAAAGCGCGGGAGCTTTCGGAGAAGGAACAGATCATCCTTATCTGCGGACGCTACGAAGGAATCGACGAACGCGTGGCGGAAAACCTGGTGGATGAAGAATTGTCGATTGGCGATTTTGTTTTATCCGGGGGAGAGATTGCCGCTATGGTTCTGGTTGATGCGGTGACCCGCCTGATACCGGGAGTGGTGGGAGATCCAGCATCGCTCGATGAAGAATCGTTTGAAAATGGAATGCTTGAATACCCGCAGTACACGCGCCCTCGCGACTATCACGGCAGTGAGGTGCCCGAGGTGCTGGTCTCCGGCGATCATAAAAAAATCAAAAGCTGGCAACGCAAGGCAGCGCTTAAGAAAACGGCGCGCAACCGACCGGACCTGATTGAAAACCTCAACCTGAGTGCGGAAGAGCGCGCCATGATTGAAGAGACCGATGATGAGTGAAATCAAAAAACCAAGGGTCTACGTTGCGCTGGTGCATTATCCGGTACTCAACAAACAGGGGGATATTGTCACCTCTTCGGTAACCACCCTTGATGTGCACGACATATCCCGTATTTGTCGGACTTTTGCTATTGAAACGTTTTTTGTGGTCACTCCCCTGGAGTCGCAGCACCAACTGGTGGAACGCCTGGTGGCGCATTGGATGAAAGGATTTGGCTCAAGATACAACCCAACCCGCAAAGAAGCTTTGACTTCCACCATGGTGGTAAAAAATATTCAGGATGCCGGGAAGGC
>JAJDAX010000007.1 GCA_029261615.1 Nitrospinaceae bacterium | reverse complement strand
GGATATCGACGAGCTGACGCGGAAGGTTATTACCACCTGCCGCGCCCGGGTAGCTGTACATACCCACAACGATTCTGAACTGGGCGTTGCCAATGCCCTGGCCGCGGTGCGTGCCGGGGTCGAACAGGTGCAGGGCACGATTAACGGGTACGGAGAACGCTGCGGCAATTGTAATTTGATCTCAGTCATGGCCAACCTGAAAATCAAGATGGAAAAGGAGTGTCTTTCCGACGAGCATCTTATGGGTTTGAAAAACCTGTCCAATTTCGTCGACGAACTGGCTAACAAAGGCCATTGGAACAGGCAGCCTTACGTCGGCAAAAGTGCTTTTGCCCACAAGGGCGGAGTGCACATCAGTGCCATCAAGAAAAACCGCGAGACCTACGAACATATTGTGCCGGAAACAGTGGGGAATTCGACCCGCATTCTGGTTTCCGAGCAATCCGGGCGAAGTACCATCCTTTCCAAGGCAAAAGAGTACGGTGTGGATCTGGAAGAAAACGATCCTAAAATCCAGGTACTGCTTGCGCAATTGAAAGAAGCGGAAAACCTTGGATTTCAGTATGAAGGGGCGGAAGGATCCTTTGAGTTGTTGATGCGCGATGCCCGCGGGGAAATTGAACAATTGTATGAATTTGTCGGGTTTCGGGTGATTGTTGAGAAACGAAAAGAAGACGAGGCCCCCATATCCGAGGCCACTGTGAAGGTACGTGTGAATGGGGTACAGGAAGTTACGGCGGCCGAGGGGCACGGTCCGGTCAATGCGCTTGACAAAGCCATCCGAAAGGCTTTGACTAAATTCTATCCAGAGCTTGCTGAAATGACCTTGCTGGATTACAAAGTCCGAATCCTGGATGACAAGAAGGGAACCCGTGCCCGCATTCGTGTGCTGGTCGAATCAGGTGACGATCATGCCCGTTGGGGAACGGTCGGGGTGTCTGAAGATATTATTGAAGCCAGTTGGCAAGCCCTTATCGATAGCATTCAGTACAAGCTTCACGCATTTTCGATGAAAGAAAAAACATCGACTTGACGACTCCAACTCTGGAGGGGATGGCCGTAGGGAGAGAAGCCTTGCGCGTCATCCCGTTACGATATGGAAACGGTAAATAGAATTTCCGAAACGTCACCCGCGCTTGTTGAAACCGAAGCGCCGCTCAATGTGCTATTAGTTGAGGACGACGATGAGGATGCCGAATTTCTTGAAATTATTTTAAGCCAGGTCACCAACCCTCCCTTTTTACTGGAGAGGGCTCAGACCCTTCATGAGACTATTGCACATCTCACACGAGCCGAGGCCGACCTGGTTTTGCTCGATCTGTTTTTGCCGGATTCCAAAGGCATTGAAACCCTGCAGAAAATCACCAAAATCGCTCCCCGTACTTCTATCGTAGTGCTGACCGGCGCAAATGATGAACGGCTGGCATTGACCGCACTCAATCGGGGGGCGCAGGATTATATTGTCAAAGGTCACCTCCACACCGCGCAGTTGTCACGGTCCATGCGGTTTGCTGTCGAGCGTAAACGAGTCGGCATCGCGCTCATGGAAAGTGAAGAGCGTTTTCGGAGTGTCATCGACAATGCACTGGACACTATTTTATCTCTTGACCACACGGGCACAATCCAGTCCATTAACCCGGCAGGGGAGCGTACTTTTGGGTATCAGGCCTCGGAGGTTATTGGCAAAAACATCCGCATATTAATTCCAGATCTGGCCACCTTGTTACCTCTTGCCAAAGACGACAAGGCAACTGACACGGGACAGATCATCGGCCAGTTTATTGAAGCCTGTGGACTCCAAAAAAATGGAAATATGATTCCCCTCGAAATGAGCCTGAGTGAAACCATCTCCGGTGGCAAGCCTCTGGTGATCGGAGTCGTGCGCGATGTCACCGACCGCAAGCAGTCCGAAGCGCGTCTTCGAAAGGCTCAGGAAGATCTGGTTCAGGCAGCAAAAATGGCGGTGCTCGGGCAGATGTCTGCTGGTATCAGCCATGAATTGAATCAACCTCTTGAAGCCTTGCAGGCCTATGTCGACAATGTTGAGCTTCTTTTAAAAGAGAAACGTTACGACGAAGTCCGGTCTAATTTTGTCGCCATTTCGGATATGACTCGCCGGGCTGGCAAGATCATCAGTAACATCAAGAACCAGGTGCAACAACAGCCGCAGGAAAAACTTCCCGTATTAATCAAAACCATTATGGAATCCGCTCTGGCTTTCATGCAAATCGGGAACCGTCTTGACGGCATTGAAATTGTCAGGATGTACCAGGCTGAACCCGCATGGGTCATGGGAGAAGCGGTTCAATTGGAGCAGGTTTTTTTGAATCTGATTGGCAATGGAGTGGATGCAATGCAGCATTCCTCAAACCGGCGAATGATATTAATCATCACTTCAACTTCGGATCAGGTCTGGGTCACGATCCGTGATTCAGGCCCCGGTATCTGCAAAAGCGTAATGCCTAAAATTTTTGATCCGTTTTTTACAACCAAGTCATCACAAAAAGGCCTGGGGCTGGGACTTGCCATTTCTTCCAGCATCATTCAGGAGTTTGGTGGAACTCTGGAAGCTTCCAACCATCCCGAAGGCGGAGCACAGTTTACCCTGACGTTCGATAAGATTAACCAGGAACAGTTCTCTTAATATTTTTTTGGAGTGTCACCCTTGGAATCTGGAAAAGTCATTTTCATTGATGATGAGGAACATGTGCGCAGATCCCGCCGACAAACTCTGGAACTGGCAAAGTATGAAGTGACAACCTTCAGTAATGCTGAAGACGCACTGCATATGCTGGACAACAACTGGCCGGGCGTTCTGGTTTCGGATATCAAGATGCCGGGACTGAGTGGGATTGAACTGCTGGAACGGGTTGTCAATGTGGACCGCGATTTACCTGTTGTTCTCATTACAGGTCACGGTGATGTTCCCATGGCAGTGAAAGCCATGCAATTGGGGGCTTATGATTTTATTGAAAAACCCTGTCCAACCGACCAATTGTTGGAAATAGTCCGCCG
>JAJDAX010000006.1 GCA_029261615.1 Nitrospinaceae bacterium | reverse complement strand
CACGTTTTCAATTGAAGACGGGTCCGGGCTTTCCAGGCAGAACCGGTTGTCGCCGGATCAGATGATTGCGGTATTGAAAGATGTTCACGGAGACTGGTCGGTGTTTCCGGAATTCGTTTCCGCCATGGCCATCATGGGGCTGGATGGCACAGTTGAGGATCGTATGGTACGGGTCAACCGGGCGCACACGATACGCACCAAGACGGGGACGCTCAATCACGTCAGCAGTCTGTCCGGATATTTTCAATCAAAAGACGGCGAAGCCTTCGCCTTTTCAATTTTGATGAACGGTTTAAAGTGTTCCAACGGCCGGGCGCACCGGCTGCAAAATTCTATTTTGGCAGAAGCGCTCAAGTTCTCCCGAAAGGGAGATAGCCCTCCTGAAAACAATAAAGGTAATTTAAATTAGAAGAATATTTATTTTTTTAGCAAACTGATTATTTTATTAGCTTATCAGTCTTTGAAAATTTTCTGATTTTCCTTTCGGTCTTCCTCCAGAATTTTACCCCAGTCCCGTTTGATGACTTCAGCTTCCAGAAATTCCTGGTAGATGTTTTTTGCCAGTTCCTTACGGTCCACGCCTTCCGGTGCAACCTGTATGTCCAACTGACCAAGTGCCATATCAAAATCCCGGTCCATGAGGGCCGCAGGGTCCATGTCGTATTCCTTGAGCGCCTGCTTGATCGTTGCAGGGTCGGTCCGAAATCGTCTGGCAACCTCGTTGATGTTAGACGGCTTGTACCCGCGCTCCTGGGTGATCCCCAGATGATAGGCACAGAACAACTCGAATGGTTCGATGTCTGCTGTGAGCTTCTTGAGACCTGCTGGACGCGGGACATCGGCATCCACGACGGGTAAAGAAGTGCTATTGGTTGGGGCGGTAGTGACTGGAGGCTTCTCAATTGGAGCCGGGGTTTTTAATTTGCCATTTCCATTCACGTTGTCAACAGGGGGGGTGTAAGGACGACTCTTGAACTGTCGCTCGTTTGAAGAGTTGCGGGAGCCGCCAAACCGGTTTTGCTGCTGGCCTTGACGTGGTCGGCCGTTGCTCTGACCTTGCTGTCCCTGGCCTTGGCCCTGGCTCGGTCGACGGTTGTTTTGACTGTTGCTGTCGCGCTGCCCGGGTTTGCTGTTGCCCATTGGAATATGGGATGTCAACGTATCAGACGTCGGTTTCATCCACATTTCAGTGGCTTGTTTGTTTTGCGAACTGTTTTGACTGCGCGGCCGGTTTTGTTGCGTGGGCGGAGTTGGGGTTCGGCCCTGTACTTTACGGGGTTGTTGATGAGACCTGCGGCGGCCATTATTGGAGTGAGATGGCTTTTTCAAAACACAATCCTTTATCGTGGGGGTTAAAAAACTCAGCGTTGGTGTTTCTAATATGGGACAAGGTCAGTTCAGCAGTGTTTCCAATTGATCGACCAGTCCGGTGAACGTGTCCAGCGCCGTTTCAACGGGATCCGGTGTATTCATATCCACACCGGCATCTTTCAGTAAATCGATGGGGAACTTCGACCCACCGCTTTTCAGGAAGTTCAGGTAGGCTTCCTGTTCCGCTGCACCGCCATTCATGACCCGATCGGCCAGGGCGTAGGCAGCGGAAATTCCCGTCGCGTACTTATAAACATAAAACCCGAAATAAAAATGCGGGATGCGGAAACACTCCAGATCGAGCTGTGGATCAAGCTTCACACCCGGACCAAAATACCGCTCCAGCAGTTGGTGGTAACGTTCCTGAAAAGAATCAGCCGTGAGGGGCTCTCCCGCCTCGGCGGCTGCATAGATTTGATATTCGAATTCGGCAAACATGGTTTGGCGAATGAGAGTTCCGCGAAAATTATCGATTTCCCGGCAGACAAGATAGATACGCATTTCTTTGCTGATGTCCTGGCTCAGGAAATGTCGGGTCAGCAGGGCTTCGTTAAATGTCGAGGCGACTTCGGCTACGAAAATAGTGTAATCCGCATACAGGTATTGCTGGTTGGCTTTAGAAAAATGCGAGTGCATGGAGTGACCCGCTTCGTGCGCCAGAGTGTACACACTGTTGATATTGTCGTCTACATAGTTCATCAGGATAAACGGGTTTGAATCATAACAGCCTGAGGAGTATGCACCGCTGCGTTTGCCAGAGTTCTCATAGCGATCGACCCACCGGTCGTCGAGCAATCCCTGCCGGACGATGGCCCCGTATTCTCCACCAAGCGGTTGTAAGGCAGTCGTGATTTCATCCACGGCCTCCTCAAAAGGCATATTCCACTGGCAATCTTTCACCAGAGACACATGGGTGTCGTAGATATGAAGCTCGTCCAGATCCAGGACTCGTTTTCTTAATTCAAAATAACGATATAAGGGGGACAGTTTGCGGTGAACTGCTTCGATAAGGTTGTCATAAACCGTTACCGGAATGTTTTCTGCGAACAGTGCCCGTCCCCGATTTGTTGAAAAATTTCGTGCCCTTGTGAAAAACGTGTCTTTTTTAAGACTGCCACCCAGCAGGCTGGCCAGAGTGTGACGGTGTGCTTCGTAAGATTTAAAAAATGTTTCAAAGGCCTGCTTTCGGATCGACCGGTCCTGCCGCTGTAGCAGGCTCATGAAATTCCCGTGGGTGAGCGTGATGTCACTGCCGTCTTCATCCTGAATGGTGCCGAATGTCATGTCAGCATTATCGAGCATGCTGAAAGTGTTGCTTGCTGTACGGCCCATCTCCGATGCGCCTGCCAGCAACGCCTCTTCTTTGGTCGACAGGGTGTGCTCTCGATAGCGCAACTGTCTTTCAAGAGACAACCGGAAGAAATCAAGCTCAGGGTCGGCCAGGAAGGCGGTTATGGTTTCCTCGGGAATGGCCATGATTTCAGACATGATGAAACTCCGTGCTTGCTGGTACTTGGTGAGGAGCGTCATCGACTTATCATAATTGGCCTGCTGCACTGAGTTGGTCTTGTCTTCATCCGACCGCAAATGAGCGTAGGTATAAACCTTGTCCAGGATGCGGGAATAATTCATGTCGAATTCCAGACAGGTTTTCAGGCTTGTTGCAGAATCCCCCAGCGTTCCCTGATAGGTGGCGTAGTCCTGTAACTGTGAATCCAGGGAACTCAGGTCCGCTTCCCAGGCCTGGGAAGAGCTATACAGTCCCCCAAGGTCCCAGGTGTTTTGTTCTCCGACCTGATCTCGGGCCAGCAGTTCAATTGAGGTAGAAGACATTAAATTTTTAGAACCATTTTAGAATCATTAAAAAAAGGTCTCTTATTCGTACAAAATTTCAGTTGCCGGCAACGCCCTCTTCGCGGTCAATTAACTATGAAGACTCGTTGCCAAAAGTAATTTTTTTAGGTGCCCTGTTTATATTGTGCGTCTGGGCAATTGGCCCTTTTTCGGGCGGGCTTACACGCATGAAGGATTGATGTATGAAGCCAAGGTTATAATGCCTTCAAGTTTTGTAAGCTATTTTGATTAGTCGGCTGCCTGCCAACTACAAGGTCCGTGGGTCATAACCATCTGTTGGTACCCCGGAAGAAATCTGCGGCAATTTCAAATACGATAGGTTGGAATAACGTCACTCAGGACAGTGAGGAAATTGCCCGCTCAATAGTTTCTAAATGTGTTTGGAGTTTGGCACGCTTCTCAGACAGGAATTCCTGACGCTGCCGGTCTTTCTCAATGACTTCTGGAGGTGCCTTTTTAATAAACTCCGGATTGGATAGTTTCTTACTCATATTTATGAAGTCTTTTTCAATTTTTTTCAACTCTTTTTCTAGTCGTTTCTTTTCCTCGTCAAAATCCATCAGTCCTTCAAGATCGACATGGCCTTGCAAAGCCCCATCAACAAATGTGGCGGCGACCTTTGGTTTTTCCTTATCGGCACCCAGGTGAAGTTCCTCAACCCGGGCTAACTCCTTGATATATTGAGAAGAGTGCTCTATAACGGCGAGGGTGTCTGTTGCCTCGCACTGAACAGAAACATTCAGTTTCCGTTTTGGACTCAGATTCATCTCCCCTCGTATATTCCGAATACCATTAATAACCCCCATCAAAATATTCATTCGGGATTCCGCCTCGGTGGAGGCAGTATCTAAATTCGGAACTGGATATGGAGCGGTCATGATGCTGTCACCATCCGCCGGAAGTTTCTGCCAGATTTCTTCGGTGATGAACGGCATGAAGGGATGCAGGAGCTTCAGGCTCGCTTCCAGAACATGAATCAAAACATTTTGCGCGACTCTTTTTCCTGGACCTTCCGAGAGTAATCGGGATTTCGACAGCTCAATGTACCAGTCGCAAAACTCGTTCCAGATAAATTTGTAGATCGCATGCGCCGCTTCATTGAATTTAAACTGGGTCAAGGTGCGATCAACTTCCTGAGCAGTGGCGTTGAGACGGCTCAGGATCCAGCGGTCGGCCAGCGTCCAGTCATCTGATTTTTCAAGGGCACAGGTTCCATTGTACCCTTCGAGGTTCATGAAGGCAAACCGCGAAGCGTTCCACATTTTGTTGCAGAAGTTGCGATACCCGTCGATACGGTCTTCATCCAGTTTGATGTCGCGGCCCTGAGCAGCAAAGGCAGCCAGTGTAAAACGCAGGGCATCGGTGCCGTAGCGCTCCATCATCAAAAGCGGATCGATGACATTGCCCTTGGTCTTACTCATCTTGGCACCCTCGGCGTCACGGATCAGAGCGTGGATGTAGACATGCTCAAAAGGAATGTCGTCCATGAACTTCAACCCCATCATAATCATCCGCGCCACCCAGAAAAACAGGATGTCGAATCCGGTGCAGAGTACGGTGGTGGGGTAATACTGTTTGAGGGATTCTGTCTGGTCCGGCCAACCAAGTGTCGAAAACGGCCACAGGGCGGAACTGAACCAGGTGTCGAGTACGTCTGTTTCCCGGGTCAAGTCTGCGGAGCCACAAGCGCTGCAGGCCGTCGGGTCTTCGCGCGAGACGGTAAATTCCCCGCACTTGTTACAGGCCCATGCCGGGATCTGATGTCCCCACCAAATCTGGCGTGAGATACACCAGTCGCGGATATTTTCCATCCAGTCAAAGTAGGTGTTTTCCCAGAACTGTGGAGTGATGGTGATACGTCCACTTTTGACCGCTTCGATTGCCGGTTCGGCCAGCGGTTTGGTTTTAACGAACCACTGTTTGGACAAGTAAGGTTCGACAACCGTCCTACAGCGATAGCAGTGACCGACCTTGTGAATATGGTCTTCAATTTTGACCAGCAACTCCGCCGTTTCCAGATCTTTAACGATGCTGTCGCGCGCTTCCATCCGGTCCTGCCCGGCATAGGGGCCGCCCTCGGCGTTGATGCGGGCGTCGATATCCATGATATTGATTGAAGGCAGGTCGTGCCGCTTTCCAATTTCAAAATCGTTCGGGTCGTGAGCGGGTGTTACTTTCAACGCACCGGTACCAAACTCGGTGTCGACATAATCGTCCAGGATGACCGGAATCTCGCGGTTGAGAAGAGGAAGGACGACGGATTTACCATGATGCGCCTTATGCCGCTCGTCGTCCGGGTTAACCGCGACCGCAGTATCCCCGAGCAGGGTTTCCGGTCGCGTGGTGGCGACGACCAGTTCACCTCCGCCATCTTGGAACTTGTAACGGATGTGATACAGCTTGCCCGGTTTTTCTTCGTGCTCGACTTCAAGATCCGACAGTGCAGTGTGACAGCGCGGACACCAGTTGATGATGTAGTCGCCTTTGTAGATCAACCCCTGCTCGTAGAGCGTGACGAAAACTTCACGGACGGCTTTCGACAATCCCTCGTCCATGGTGAAGCGGTCGCGCTCCCAGTCGAGTGTGCAGCCAAGTCGCCGCAGTTGTTTGGCGATGGTGCCGCCGGATTCATCGCGCCATTTCCAGACGCGCTCAATAAATTGTTCACGCCCGATATCGTGTCGCGTGATGCCTTCGGCTTTTAACTGGCGTTCGACAACATTCTGTGTCGCGATCCCGGCGTGGTCGGTGCCCGGTTGCCACAGGGTGTTGAAGCCGGACATGCGTTTCCAACGTGCCAGAACATCCTGCAGGGTGTTGTTGAAGGCATGGCCGATGTGGAGGGAGCCAGTGATGTTGGGCGGAGGAATCGCCATGGAATAAGTTTCGCCAGGCTTGGTTTCATCCGCTTTGGCCAGGCCTTTGTCGTCCCAGAACTTTATCCAGCGTTCCTCGACATTTTCCGGATCGTATTGTTTGTCTAATTGAATCATAGTGCCTTAACGCGCCTCTGAATTCAGAGGCGCCTGGAAATTCTCAAAACCGTTTTGGGTGGCTTTGCAGATAGGTGGTGAATTTATTTTTAACGATCATAGAACTGAGCAGGCGCGCATTGTACAGCGGTCTACCCGGTCAGCAAACTAATATTTTTTGTTCACGATTCCCGCCGCGAAGGGGCCTTTAAACTTCCAACCTTTTCAACGGGAAGAAATCAGTTCTGTTGAGATTTGCGGATTTCCTGAATTTCCTGACGGATGACATCACGGATAATTTCCGGTGCCATTTCCTGAACCACGTCGCGCACGACCTTGTTGATCTGCTCTGAAATTCCCGAAAGTTCTTTTTTGAGATTTCGGTCGAGGCCCGCTTCGAGAACCCGCGCGGCGTGCTGGACCATGGCTTCGGTCATGTGTTCTTCACTGAAACCCGGAGCGGGAGCGGGTTTTTGGGGAGTCGCCGATGGTGCAGGGACTCCTGTTTGCTCAGCCAGAAAAGCCTGACTTTCCCTGATAAGGTCCGGTGTGGCATCCGTGCTGGCACCCTCAGGTTCCGCAGTTGGCTTGGGCGGGTTGTTATCCCGATTATCCCCACTGACCGATTGGAATGCCTGTTCCAGATCTTCTACCGGATCTGGATCCCGGCGCGGTTCTCCAAGAAAAAAATCAGGTGAAGCCGTGTCCTCGATTTGTTGTTCTTCCTGCCCGGTTTCAACGGGTTCGGCATTCTCCGTTTCGGTTTCCATCGTGTCAACGGCCTCAGGTTCGGGGTTCGATGCCGAAATAGAATCGGGCGGCATCCGGGATTCATCAAAGTCGGTCATGCGGTCATTTGTCAGCAGATAGGAGTAAGCACTCTCTTCTTCAGTTTCGTCTTCAGGCTCCGGCGCGGGCTCTGTTTCAGCCTCTGTTTGGGGGTCTGCTTCAGGCTCTGCCTGTTCCGTGAGGTCTTCATCTGACAAGGATACCGGTTCAACAATCGGCTCATCATCGTCAGGCGTGAGGTCTTCTGCGCTCAATTCAATGGCCGGTTCTGAATCCGTTTCAGATTCAGTGTCCTCTCGCAC
>JAJDAX010000005.1 GCA_029261615.1 Nitrospinaceae bacterium | reverse complement strand
AGACCGCACGCAACATGAATTTTTTCGACGACCTGTCGATGACCACACGCGAACTGTTCGAAAAGTTTTTTCCAGGTCGCAACGATATTCACCGCCTGTTGATGGAACCGATCACTTATGCCAATGGTTCCACCTTGAACGATCCTGCTCTTACCTACGGCATCGTGTTTTCCAATTTCATGGACAAGGGTGTTTACACATTTAAAGGCGGTACCGATCAGCTCATCAAAAAGATGAAAAAAGAATTGAAGAAGAATGGCGTGGATGTGCGCAACCACTGTCTGGTCGACAAGATTTTGATTGAAGACAAGCAGGTCAAGGGTGTGCGCGTCAACGGACGCGAAATTTTTGCAGGGGCGGTGTTGTCTAATTCCAATATCCTGTCGACCATCAACAAGCTGGCGGGCAAGGAACATTTCACTCCCAGTTTTCTTGACGAGGTCAGCAAGGTCCGATTGAACGACAGCAGCTGTCAGGTCTACATGGGGATTAAAAAAGGCGAGACCATCCCCAACGTGGGTGATTTGATATTCACCTCCGAGGAAGATGAGTTTACTTCAGAGTCGCTTCTTGAGCCGAAGACCCGTAGCCGCACGTTTTCCTTTTACTATCCGGAAACGCGCCCGAACCTGAACCAGTATGCCATTGTGTCCTCTACCAATGCGCGTTACAAGGATTGGGCGGAATTGAGCGAAGAGGACTACAGTCGTAAAAAAGAAGAGTTGATCGAAGAAACGTTGATCCGCCTTGAAAAATACATTCCCGATGTCCGGAAAAAAATCGATCACATAGAGGCCTCGACTCCGACCACGTTCAAACGCTACACACAGCATCCGGGCGGGGTTTCCTTTGGCACCAAGTTTGAAGGCTTGAAAGTCAGCAAGGATCTGCCGAAGCAAATTGCAGGTCTATTCCACGCAGGGTCAGTCGGGATCATCATGTCCGGTTGGTTGGGTGCCGCAAACTACGGTGTGATCGTCGCCAATGAAGTCGATAAGTTTTTGCGCAAGGTGCGTCAACCGAAAGAAAAACTCGAGACCGCCAACGTCTAGACCTTGCGGTCGGCGGACCTCGCGGTCGGCCAGCAATAACCCATCAGTCAAATGACTGGAAATGTTTCAGGGGAAAACCCATACTCCCCCTTTACAAGGGGAAGTATAAAATAACCAAACAGAATTTCTGCATTGTTTCCTGTTAACCCATCAAAAATGGGTCCTGCCTTTAAAAATTCATCTTCTTAATTTTCATGGTTCCCATTGTTTATGAGGTATTCCATTGATCCAGTTTGATTTCAACGACCAGACCGTTATTGTCACCGGTGGTACCCGAGGAATTGGCCGGGCCATCGCAGAATCGTTTTTAAAAGCCGGTGCCCGCGTGCTGGCAACCTACCAGGGCAACGCCGAGGCCGCCAAGGCATTTGAAGAAGCGAATCAGGAACACGCCGACCGTTTGATTGTCAAAAAATGTGACGTGACCGATTACGCAGCTGTTGAAGCTTTGTTCAAATGGGTTGGGGATGAGCTTGGCGTCATTCAGGTGTTGATAAACAATTCCGGTATCCGCCGCGACCAGATAGTCGGCATGATGGCGGTTGAGGAATGGCAGTCGGTGATCGACACCAATCTCACCGGTACGTTTTACATGAGCAAGTTTGCCGTGCAGAACATGGCGCGCAAACGCTACGGTCGCATAATAAACATCACGTCTCCTGTCGCCCGCTTTGGTATGCCCGGGCAGGGCAATTACGCCGCATCGAAGGCCGGGCAGATTGCCTTCGCCGCTTCGCTTTCCAAGGAAACAGCGCGTCGTAAAATCACCGTCAATTGTGTGTCTCCGGGGTTCATTGGAACAGATTTGATCGCTGACCTGGCCGAAGAGCGTGTCGAGATGTACCTCAACCTGGTGCCTATGAAACGATTCGGTGAAGTCGAGGAAGTCGCCAGCTCGGTGTTGTTTCTCGCCAGCAAGGAAGCGTCTTACATCACAGGTACGGTGCTCGAAGTCACCGGTGGTCTTTGATCCATGGACGAAATACTTGAACTCATTCCGCACCGCCCGCCGTTTCTTTTTGTCGATGAAATTGTTTGTTACACCGGCGATCAGATCATCACCCGCCGCACCGTAAGTCCAGACGAACCCTGCTTCAAGGGCCATTACCCGGATTACCCGATCATGCCCGGTGTTTTGATTTGCGAAGCCGTGTTCCAATCCGGTGCCCTGTTGATGGCCAAACGTGGCACAGACTCAGAGGGCAAGGTGCCGGTGTTGTCGCGCGTGCAGGGTGTCAAACTCAAGCACGCTGTTTATCCCGGAGATGTGTTGGATATGACCGTCGATTATAAAGAGCACGTTGGCCCGGCGTATTACCTCAAGGGCAAGGTGCAGGTGGCGGGGAAGACCGCCCTCACGGTGGATTTTACCGTGACAGTGATGGAGCGCGAACGGTGAGCTGGCTCAATCTTGAAGACAAGACCATTCTGGTCATGGGTGTCGCCAATAAAAAAAGCGTGGCGTTTCATATCGGGAAAATTCTGCAACAGGAAAAAGCCAATGTGATTTACAGCGTCCGCACCGAGGCGCGTAAACAAAGTGTGCAGGCGCTGGTCGGTGATGCGTCTGTCTTCGTTTGCGATGTTGAAAAAGAAGAGGACATTGCACGATTGCGCAAAGAAGTCGGGCAGGTTACCGACACGGTGCACGGCATCGTCCATTCGATTGCCTTTGCGAACTACGGTGAGGGTTTGAAGCCTTTCCACGAAACCGGCAAACAGGATTTTCTGCAGTCGGTCGACATCACCTGTTACTCGCTGATCAATACCGTCAACGCGTTTAAAGATATGCTGGATAGCAGTGCGTCGGTGGTGACGATTGGTATTTCAACCACTCGCATGGCAGCGGAAAATTACGGTTACATGGGCCCGGCCAAAGCTGCGTTGCATTCTTCGCTTTGTTTCCTCGCCAAATCATTTTCATCGTTCAGCCAGGTACGGTTCAATTCTGTGAACGCCGGGTTGTTGAAGTCGTCCGCTTCAGCCGGCATTCCTGGGTACATCGACTCCTATTTGCACGCCGAGCAACTGACCCTGCGCAAGAAGGCATTGCAGACCGAAGAAGTCGCGAATACCGCAGTTTATTTATTGTCACCGAGATCATCCGGCATCAACGCGCAAGGGATTGTGATGGATGCCGGAATGTCCGTAAATTATTTTGATAACGATATCGTGCGCAAGGCCCAGCGCCCTGAATAGTTTTGTCCATTAGATCAATTTATTAAGTTCCAACTCTTCTCCTTCCTTCCCCGTTCAAACGCTGTTTTTCTTCGACTAACCTCTAATGGTGAATTGACCCTCGAAAAATTTTAATTAGGCCTTTATCAATGCATTTCGGGCCTATGGGCACTCTGTGCTTTAATCCCAATAAATATTGACATAAACTACCGTTGATAAGACAAAATTTTGAAACGAATTTGGGGGAGCTATGCGAAAATTTATTGCGGCAAGTCTGATAATGGCAATGGTAGGTGTTACCGGTTGCTCTACGGGGAATGTGTTGAGTGGGGCTGCAGGGGCCGCTGTGGGGGCCGGATCGTATGAATTCCATCTGAAAAGAATGAAAGATAAAGTCCAGGCAGACTTTGATTCCAAGGCGATTGATAAGCGGGAATACGACATTAGGATGGATCAGATCGCCCGCGACTCTGTTTTCTAAGATAGAAAAGTTTTAACGATTGTTAAGAAGCGAAAATTAAAAAGCCCCACCGGTAATCTGACCGGCGGGGCTTTTTTTATACTCTATAGTAAGTATTACTCTTCTTCCCACATTTCCTGAATGATGGCGTAAGAACGGTGGGTGAGGTGACATTTTTTGCAACCCTGCTTGCCGAGGATGCCGACGTTCTTCCAGAAGATGCCTGGGTTGGGTTTGTCGGCATCAAGTTCCTTGCGCATGGCCTGCAAGGCGGCTTTGGTTTCGTCACCGACAAAGAATAGTTTAACGTTATCAGTAACGTGACACTTCGAACAGGTTGACTTTAATTCAGTGTACTGTTTTTCCAGCGCCCTTGCCGATTTTGCGGCGCGTGCGTATTGGCCTTCGCCAAAGTTTACGGTCGTCGCCCGAAAAGAACCTGAAAGTGTTTTCATGTATTTGCCGTATTCCATTTCTTTTTCACTAACCGGATCGGTGATCTTCATGTGCTCGACCTTGGGCCAGTGATAACGCGTCCAGACAGCTACAGTTTGTTCATGGTGGCATTTGCCGCAGGTCTTGCCAACACCGCCAGAGGCTTTTCCGATCTTGGCCGGGTCGTGGGTTTTAACCGCTTCAGTGAAGGCTTTTGCCGCGTCCATATCAAAATAATCTTTCCATTCGGGAATCATTTTTGCCGCTTCGCCGTAGGCTTCTAGAAAAGCGTCGGCTTTTTTGTCGGCGTTCTCCCAGTCCTTTTCCTTCATGTTGACGAACACTCCACCAAAGGTGCCCGAGAGCTTATGCATCTGCTTGATCCATTTCGGTTCTTTGGATAGCGGGGGATAGAGCTTGTCCATCGATTTTGGTGGCTCTTTCACCACCAGTTCTTTGGCGTGAAGAGTGCTGGTCATGAGAAGAAGACAGATGGCGAAGCTTGCAGTCAATAATTGTTTTAGAGGTTTCATTTTTTTCTCCAATAGAATCGAAATGGCAAACCAAAATGTATTTTATAATTGATCCCGGACAACAATCAACCGGTTCGGTTTCTTAAAAAGCTATCTGAATAAATGTCTTGTCGGTCTTTCGACCAGGCAGGCTGGTAACGCAATGTCACACGGGCCTCATGGACCGACTCCGGTACCCGATAACGAAACACCCGTTCTTTTTTAAAGGCCAGAGCCGTTTCCTGTTGGGGTGCCAGGATTTCCCTGATGCGGTCCCATTGTTCGCCTTGATGGTCAATCAGCATGACCTCAAGAAACAAGCGAGGGTCACCGTTATCTGCAGTGGGCACATCATGCGGGATGGTTTTGTTTTCCAAAGTGATGACAGCGTGACTTTTTGTAAAGGCCAAATTTATTGCCAGGGTTTCCGGTTCAAATTCCCCGTGCAGGAAGCGGTGATCCCCGACCCATTTTTCGAGGTGCAGCCAGCTCAAAGGAGGTTTCTGGGTCAGGCGTTTGCGGGTTCGCGGCATATGGCAGGACTGGCAGGTGTCGCGTTCTTCAGTCTTTTGCCATTGTTTGAACGTTTTTTCATGGCAGGACCCACAGAATTTTGAGCCGTTGTACTCCCGGTCCTGCCGGGTTGGATGAGGTGGTGCCAGGAGGTCGTGTGGACCGTGCATGGCACCATCTTTCACATGGCAGGAAACGCAGAATATGCCTTCATCCCTTTGATTGAGACGCGGGTCGGGTTTCTTTCCAGGGCGGACTTCAGTCGGAATATGACAATTCAGGCACTTTTCCTTGGTCCTGTCCTCTGAAGCTTTGATGTAGTTTTTACTGATCCATGCACGGGAGTGACGGCTTTTTTGCCAGGCCTCGTAGATGTCTTTATGGCAATCCCCGCATTGTTTTGCTTCTGGTTGTTTGAGGAGAGCGGGATCGCGGGCCAGATTGAGGGCAAACTCGGGCAGGATACCCCAGGCATAATTGATGAGGAGCCAGGCTACCAGAGTTAATGCGGCTCCGCCGGTTGTGAAAATCAGGAAGGTTTTAAAAAAACGACGGCGAATGGGATACTCTCTGACGAATGATGGAAGACTAAAAGTCGTTCTTGAAAAGCGCTGATTTTAAACTTAGGCTACAATAAAAGGAAACCGGTACACGCGACATATAGAAGCGGTCCGATTGCATGGAATTTTTCCAGGAGCCACAGTTTGTTTTTCCAAAAATAACAGGTTGCCCGGTTTAAGGAAGGTTTGTCTCCTGCTTGTTCGTTATTATATTACTTGATTTCATTTTTTAATATCCGAATAAATTTGAGGGTAGAAAGTTACTTGCCCGAATAATGAATGTGACTGTGCACAATTCTAAAAACCTTGTAGAAGAGTTTGCCAAACCCCGACCACCCTACACCATCCTGGGGTTTCTCACCTTTATCTTCCTTCTGGTCATTGGATTCTGGGGCCACATGGTGACCCAGAACGATATGCGGCAGATGCTGGAATCCCAACTCCTCACCACCCTGCGTGCCAACCAGGAATCAATCCGCCTCTGGTGTGATAACAAGAAACGGTTTGCTAAATCATGGGCGGAGCAGCCTGATGTCACAAATAATATATTGAGTTTGATGACAAAGGCTAAAGCACTGGGTTACAAAAAGGAAGCTCTACTAAAGACAAAAGAATTGATCTTCCTGCGAGAATATTTAAAACCCGTGGTTAATGAATTCGACATGGTGGGTTTTGTCATTTTCGATGAAAAGGGAATGCAGGTAGGTGCTTTGCTGGACGATCCTATCGGCAGGAAGGATTTGATTTCCAGGTCCGACTTTGTTCAACGCTCCCTAGAGGGGGAAACAGTGGTCAGTGTCCCATTCAAGGGGGAAATCCCTTTACCTGATAAAAATGAGGTCTTCCAGACGGATTGGCCAACGATGTTTGTTTCTACCCCGGTGCTGGATGTTTCAGGAAAAGTGGTGGGGGTTCTTGGGTTCCGACTTCGGCCGGAGCAGTCCTTTACCCGAGTTCTCGAAATCAGTCGGCTGGGGTCCACTGGAGAAACGTTTGCCTTTAATTCCAGAGGATACCTGTTGTCGGCTCCGCGTCAAAATGACCTGCTGCGAAAAATGGGACATTCAGAGGGTACGGCTATTCTAAACGTTCAGCTTTTGGAGCCGCTTTTATCTGTTAATTCTGTGAGTGGTAAAAATGCGGGAAAGGGAGAACCAGGTTTTACCGAAATGGCAGAGAGTGCTCTTCGGAAAGAATCCGGAATCAATACTAAAGGATATCTTAACTATCTTGGGACTTCTGTGATCGGAGCCTGGCTTTGGCTGGAAGAGCTCAACATGGGGCTTGCTGTCGAACAGGAGTTTCAAGAGGCGTTTGCTCCACTTATTTCCATGCGATCTGTTTTATTCAGAATTTTTGTACTCCTTGGATTAGTCAGTTGTATCGCTTTCATGCTTCGGGTGAGCCAATCACGTACTGAAGAGAAAGAGAAAACAGCTTTGAAAGCGTTAAAGGAACGGGAGGAAGAATACAGAGCCATCATCAACAATGCAGTGGAAGCCATTATTACTCTTAACTCATATGGAGAAATTCAGACCGTAAACCCGGCTGCAGAAACCATGTTCGGTATCCACCCCGGTCGGTTGGAAAGAATGAATATTCGGAATTTAATTCCCCAGGACAAGCCGGAAAATGCTGCATTTAATTTGGAAAGTATCTCGCAGTTTCAGCAGGAAGAAACCATCATCCGGGCCAGAGAACTGGTTGCTGTCAAAAAAAATGGGATTGATTTTCCAGTGGAGTTAACCCTCAGCACCATGCACGGGAACGATGAGTTGCAATACATAGGTCTGATTCGGGATATCACCGAGAAGAAGCAGGCCCTGGAGCAATTGGAACTTCTCAATAATAAAAACCAGTTGATATTGAACGCGGCAGGTGAGGGTATTTTTGGAGTGGATGTCGAGGGGCTGATCACGTTTATTAATCCGGCAGGGGCAAATATCCTGGGATTTAAACCGGAAGAGATGATTGGAAAACCTCAGCACCTCGTTATGCAGCCTCTTAATTCTGATGGGGTTCCCTGCACCTTGTTAGACAACCCCATCTATCAGGTGTGTCTTGACGGGAAGGTGAGGCAGTTGAACCAGTTTTTTTTCAGGGGAGGGGAAGGCGACCCATTTCCAGTGGAGTTCATTGGAAAGCCAATTATTGAAGACAGAAAAATTGTCGGGGCCGTTGTGACCTTTCGCAATATTTCGGATTATATTAAATCCGAGCAGGATCTTCGGCAGCACGCGCAGGACCTTGAAAAAATCAATACGGAGCTTAGAAATTTTACCGGTATAGCGACCCACGACTTGCAAGAACCTCTGAGAAAAGTAGTGACTCTGGCTGACCGACTTACCATGACCAACGGCAGCCGCATGGATGAAAAAGGACGGGACTATCTGGACCGGATTGTGACTGCCATTGGGCGAATGCAGCAATTGATCATTGATTTGCTGGAATACTCCAAAACTACTTCCATCCGGCACGATTTCTGTCTGGTTAGTATTGATGAGGAAATACGCGATGTTCTCTCTACATTGGATATTCAGATTGAACGCACCCAGGCGAGTATAGAAGTTGGAGATTTACCGGAAATTGAAGCCAGTCCGTTTCAGATCAGACAATTGTTTCAGAACCTGATTGGCAACGCTCTTAAATTCCATAAGCCAGGCACCCCACCTCAGATCCAGATAAGGGCAGAAAAGAGGGTGAATGGATCCTGGACTATTGTCGTTGAAGATGAAGGCATCGGGTTTGATGAGAAATACCTGGACAGGATTTTCCAACCCTTTCGCCGCCTGCATCGCCAGGAAGAGTTTGAAGGAAGCGGAATGGGACTTGCTGTATGCGAGAAAATCGTGACCCTGCACCGGGGAATGATCACGGCGGAAAGTGAAAAAGACCGGGGCAGCCGGTTCATAATTGTACTGCCGGAAAAACAGATCAACGGAAATTAACCCTCCCCTGCACCCACCCCTCATTTCAAATATAAAAGCCCGAATTGGCAAAAGCTTTGTTAACCCGGTAGTAAAGACGCAAGGCTCAATGTACGGTATTACATATACTAAAATTTAAATATGACGATATTTTATATCCTTTTCCTTTTGTTTTCCGACCCCGGCAAAACCCCCACAATTAAACGCTAAAAATATCAATGAGTTATAAAACTTATTGGGTCTTGAATAAATGGAATGAAACTTGCTTTGTTAATTTGAACCCTGGTTTTCCATTATGGGAACCTGGCGGGGGCAAAAACTCTGGAATTTTGAGGAATATTCAAATCCAGGGTCATTGGAAAATTTTCTCAAATATGAGGTCGTCATGGCAGTTTGGAATAATTTAAATTTGAAATTTAAGCAGACAATCCTTTTTTTGATAGTGGGTTTGGTGCCTCTGATTGCAGTCATGGTATTGAGTCAGATTTCTTTCAAGGATATCAGGAAGGTAAACGCCTCATCTCTCCAAAATATGGCAGAGGGTGTGGCCGATAAAATTGACCGCAATCTGTTCGAACGCTATGGAGATGTACAGGCATTTGGTTTGAATACTATATTACGGGATAAATCTCTCTGGTATCAATCAGACAGCCCCATCGTGACGGCGATGAATAACTATGTGGACACCTATGATATTTATTACCTGACAGTTCTTGTTGATCTTGAAGGAAAAGTGATTGCCGTCAACTCGAAAGATCAGGATGGGAATGGAATTAAATCCGGATATTTAATGGAAAGAAATTATGGTACCGCCACCTGGTTCCAAAATGTAATGAATGAAAAGTTTTATACAAGTCAGAAAGGAAACCTTGGCGGAGAAGCTGCGCTGTCAGGTACGGTTATTGTCCCT
>JAJDAX010000004.1 GCA_029261615.1 Nitrospinaceae bacterium | reverse complement strand
GTTTGGCAAAAGTTTTAATTTGTCTGCTGGTGCTGGGCGGTTTTGGAGGGGGCATGTACTTTGCCGGGCAGGCGCAGCTTTTTCAATCAGAGGCTGAACCGGAAACCAAATTAGAACAAGCGGTCGTTGTTAGAAAACCCGTTGCTTCAAAACCGAATCGCGCTTTTGGAGCTGTGTTGGCTGAAACAAATAATGAAAAGGTTGACAATTTTCATTACACGTTTTTTGAAATTCTGGGTGATTCCAAAATGAACCGGTTTGTGGATTTGAATGGAAACGTCATCGAAAAAAACATCCCGGTTAAAGTTAGCCTGAAAAGTAAGAAGATTAAATCCTCCCATGTGAAACCTGTGCAGATTTCTCCCATTTCGGAAAAGGTTGCTGTGGCAAAATTAACAAAGCCGGTGCCACCAGCGGATATCAAGAAAACACTGTCTACGCCTGTGCCTTCTAAAAAGAGTTTAGACTCGGGTAAAAAGAAATTAGTATCCAAGAGTCCCGCATCTGTAATCAAGGGAACAAAACCCGAGGAAAAAAATAACGAGTGGGTGTTGTCTTCTTTAAGTCAACTCGAAGAAAAGAGCGAGAATTTCTGGGTCCAGGTAGCCTCGTTTAAAAAACTGGACCGGGCGCAAGGCCTTGAGGAACGGCTGAAATTAAATGGATATTTCCCTTTTATCCGGCAAATAGAAATCAAGGATAAGGGGCAATGGTATCGCGTGTATCTCGGGCAATACCCGAGCCGGGAGATAGCCAATCGATATGCTGAAATGGCTCGAAAAAAACTAAAGCTGAGTCCTGTTGTTTTGCAGGCAGGTTAATCTTCGAACGGCTTTAATTCCTCGTCGTCGTACCGACCCGAATTGTCAAATTTTTGCAGGATTTCAACCGGATCGTCTTCCCTTTTCCCACCGTAAAAATTTTCACCACTGTCAAACCAGGTATTGAAGCGATATCCCTTGGTGTCATTGGAGTACAACTTGCGCCTAATGTCGGCGCTTTTGAACTCAAAATTTAATGAAGCCGGTTTTCCCGATTCAATGGTAATCGTTCCGTGGCTTGGGGCCAGGTAAGGATGCCAGGCTGTTACTTCGTAGGTCCCCGGTGGAATGCCGTCAATTTTAAACTGGCCCTTTTCATCAGTGGTCGTGTAGTAGGGGTTATCCACAAACAGGCCATGAGTTTGCAGGAAGGGGTGGAGGTTGCACTTCATCATAAATTCTTCCGTGCCTGGTTTTACAAAGGCTGATCGAATTTGTGACGAACGTGGGGTGACCGGTTTGTTGGAGGTCTGTCGAACCTTGTGCTTGTAAAACTGATAGGTCGCTATTTCATGCCGGATCGGGTCGGTGTTCTCGATCAGAATATCTTCTCCATTTATTATTCCGATGGCATATTTGTTTGCCCGGCACCTGTCGATATGGAACGACTGCATTTTCTGGTTATATGGTTTTCCTTTTTTAATCCCGCGGATGGCGATCACAGTTTCCTGAAGCTCTCCATTCGGTCCGGTAACGAAATCGTGGAGGATTCGATGTCCCTTGCCATCTGAAATCCGGCCGCAAAATTTTATATTGGGAGCGTGAATGAGATGAAATACGCGCGGTTTTGGTTTGGTTCCCGTGATATGAACTGTGCCTGTAAGCGTCCCTCCGTTGTCAACAGAGCTGACTTTGTAACTTGAGGGAATCTCCTTAAAAAGTTTTTCGGAGAGTGTGAGATTTCGGCGATACAGTTTCTTCACTAATGCCATTGCATCCTTATTCCGGTTTTGAAGTATATAGATTAAACCAAGGTCGTATAAAGTTTCCGGCATCAGAGGATTCATTTTTAATGCGGTTTGCATTTCCTTCTCGGCTTCATTGATAAGCTCCAATTTTAATAGCGCGAGTCCCCGCATGTATCTGAAATCGGCCGAATCATAACCCAACCTGAGAGCTGAATCATAGGCGGTCATGGCCTCTTTATTTTTCCCGATCTGGCTGAAGGCAACGCCCAGGTTTGCCTGTGCCAATTTATTGCCAGGGTCAGCCTCCAGGGCTTTTTGAAACAGGGGAATTGAATCTTCCCAAAACCCTTGTTTGCTTAAACGAAAAGCACGCTCCAGTGGATCTCCAGGCAAAGCCCAGGCACTGGTTGTCATTAAAAGAATGAAAATGATACTTTTTGTGATTATTTTAGTTTGCATAAATAAAACCTGCGAACTCCCACGTTTTTGTGTGTTTAGCAAATGCATTTATATTTCCTGAGTTAATGATTTGGTCAATTTAACAATCCCTGTGCACGCAGTCAAGGCGTTCGGGTTGTGGTGAAATTGACCGGTGGTTTATAATACCTCATTGTTGCAAATTGCTCGATTTTCCGTGTAGGAAAGTCCCGTTTACGTTTGTTCTTCTAAAACCGGACTTTTGATTTTCCTATAACTAGGTGTGTCTTGATCCCCTTTGAACCACTTCCAGGACTAAATAATGGTGTTTTCCAGACCATTCTGGGGTCCCAGATCACAGGTGACACTTCTATAGGAGAGAGAATTTTTCATAAAATTCCCCTTGATCATAAAAACAAGCTCCTGGGGCTTGAACTTCCCTCTAAAAATCCGGATTCCCCTATCGCCTTGCTTGTACATGGTATGGGTGGTTGCAGTGAATCTGCATATATTAGACGGCTTGCCCGTAAACTGGAGTCCAGAGGTCTAGGGGTTTTCATGATGAATCAGAGTGGCAGCGGGCCCGGAATGGGGTTGTCTTCACGTTTGTGGCACGGAGGCTCTAGTGAGGATTTTTCAAACATGGTGGACTTCATTACTGCCCGGTACCCGGGACGCGCTTTGATTCTTGCTGGTTTTTCTCTAAGTGGAAATATACTTCTTAAATATCTGGGGGAGGGTAGAAAGATTCCGAGTGAAATCCAATCTGCGTTGGCGGTTAACCCTCCTGTGGATTTAAAAGCGGCGGCGCTTGCCATTTCGCAGGGACCCTGGGCCCGGACTTTTAATAGATATTATATGAGGCTTCTCAATCGACAGCTCAGGGCAGTTAAGGAATGTTTTCCCGAAGCGTTTATTCCGGAGGGAACCCCCGCAACCATTTACGACTTTGACGTAGCCTACACAGCTCCAGTTGGCGGTTTTAGAGATGTCGATGATTACTATGAGTCGTCAAGTGCCAGTCGTTTTCTGGATAATATATTTGTGCCCACCACAATTTTGTCCGCAAAAGACGACCCTTTTGTTCCGTTTGAAATTTTTGAGCGGACTCGAAAGAGTTTGTGCGTATCTACGGAGTTGCCAGACGGAGGGGGGCATATGGGATATATCTCCAAAAATAAACTGCCCTCCGGTGACAGGCGATGGATGGACTATTACGTCGAACAGTGGGCATTGGATGCGATTTCCGGTTTGAAGGGGCATAAAACCAGAGCGGGTTTGAATGAGGGTGACATGAAGAGGGAAAGCCGATGAAACAAGGATCCATTCTGGAATTAGCCAGACTCCGAATGATGTTTCTGAAGAACAATTTCAAGAACCCCACCTCGGCAAAACTCAACCGCTGGCTCATTTTGGGAATTCTGGTCTTGCTATTTATTTGGGGCGATTACCTGTTCTTCCTGAAAATTATCCGCTATCTGGACACCTTGCCTATGAACGTTGGGGTAGAGTTGATCGTCCAGTTGATAAACGTTGTGTTCATGACCCTTTTCATGATGGTGTTGTTTTCCAGCATCATCGCTTCACTTTCTATTTTTTTTATGTCATCAGACCTGGAGTTTTTACACGCCCTTCCAGTGAAAACTGAATCCGTTATTCAAGTGCGTTTCTTGCAAACGGTATGGAATGCTTCCTGGATGATGTGGATTTTTGCCATTCCCATTTTTGTCGCTTATGGGAGGCATTTTGAAGTTGATGCAGGTTTCTATGGCTATCTGGTTTTATCTTTCATTCCTTTTGTATTTATTCCAAGCTATCTGGGAGTACTTGGAATTATGGTATTGATGCGATATTTTCCAACCGAAAAAGCCAATCAGATACTTTCCTTTTTGGGACTGTTTTTCCTGGTGGGCCTCGTCATGTTTCTGCGTTTCCTTTCCCCTGAAAAATTCTTTGGCAAAGAAGTATCTGATTCCATGATTACCGACTTTGTTAACAGTCTCAGTGTGCCGGAATATCCTTTTTTGCCCAGCAGTTGGATCACACACGGGCTCACTTCCTGGGTAGCAGGGGATGTTGAGACTTCCTGGGCAAGATTCGGTTTTCTTGTTGGGGGTACCATTCTGGGAGCGATTGTGTTCTGGCTGGTTTCACGGAAAATTTATGTTCCCGGATGGCGGTTGTATCAGGAGGTGAAAAATGCGCCTCAAGCCAAAAACAAAGCCGGTGGGCGTTTCGCCTGGGTTGACTGGATCCCGGTTTCCATCCAAATGAGAGCCTTGCTGAAGAAGGATCTTTTTCTTTTCGTTAGAGACCCATCTCAATGGTCGCAAATGTTTATCCTTATGGCATTGGTGATTGTTTATATTTTTAATATTTTCAACCTCCCTCTGGAACACATCGTCCTGAAAAATGTGGTTTCCATACTTAATATTGGTCTGGTCGGTTTTGTTTTGTCGGCGATTATTTCGCGATTTGGGTATAGTGCCACGAGTGTAGAAGGAAACCGTATGTGGTCTATCTATACCGCCCCGGTTAAAATGCGTAATTTTTTGATGGCAAAATTCTGGATGGTGTTTCCTCCGCTTTTAATTCTTGGAGAGTTGCTGGTCGTTGTGTCGAACTATATACTTGAGGCTGACCCCTATGTCATGCAGGTGGGGGTGGTCAGTGTTTTTCTGATCACACTTGCGCTGGTAGGGATGGGGGTTGGGATGGGGGCCATGTATCCCATGTTCCATTACGAGAATGTTTCAGAAATATCATCCGGGGCAGGGGGGATTCTGTTCATGATTGCCAGTCTGGCATTTACTGCCCTTTACCTTATGTTGGTTGCCTGGCCAATGCACGTACACTTTAAGGCCAAATTTGCATTCCAGTTTATTGGCGGCAGTGAAATCCCTATAATCTACGGCTTACTGGTTTTAATGTCCCTCGTGACGGCTATAGAGCCGATGCGGCGGGGCATTAGAAACTTAAAGCAAATGGATCTGTGACTTTTAAATGAATCAAGAACTGTTTCCCGAATTAGAATCGTCATCCTCGTTGCCTCCAAAGCCACTGGCGGAACGCATGCGTCCTTCTTCCTGGGAAGGACTGGTGGGTCATGAGCAACTTGTCGGGAATACCAGCCCGCTGCGCTTGCTTATCGAAAAGGATACGGGACTTTCGTTTATTTTGTGGGGGCCTCCGGGATCCGGAAAAACAACCATCGCGCGAATTGTGGCTCACATCACCCAAAGCGCATTTCATGAAATTAGTGCCGTAAACGCGGGAGTCGCGGATATCCGAAAGGTGATTGAGGCGGCCCAAAAAAGCTGGCGTTCCCAGAATAAGCGGACCATTCTTTTTATCGATGAGATTCATCGGTTCAACAAGGCGCAGCAGGATGCCATCCTCCCTCATATAGAAAATGGGACTCTCAGGCTTGTGGGCTCAACCACAGAAAACCCCTCATTTGAAGTGATCCCTGCTTTGAGATCGCGTTGTCAGATTTTCAGGTTAGGGGCTTTGACTGCCGATCATGTTCGGGCGCTCATGGAACGAGCCCTTGAAGATAAAATTCGCGGCCTGGGAGAGGGAGTCCCGGAAGTTGAGGAGGAAGCGCTGAATCTTATTATCAGTCATGCCAATGGGGATGCGAGGCGGGCACTTAATGTTTTGGAGGCTTCCATTGAAGCCCACAGTCGGGCCGGGCAAAGCACAACTCCCCTGGATAAAAGGACCGTTGAAGGAATAATTCAACAGGTTGCGGTACTTTATGATAAGGGCGGGACTGAGCATTACGACCACGCGTCTGCTTTTCAGAAAAGTTTGAGAGGTTCTGACCCGGATGCTTCTGTATACTGGCTGGCGAAAATGATTGCGGGTGGGGAAGATCCAAGGTTTATTGCCCGACGACTCGTGATTACAGCTTCAGAAGATGTAGGGAACGCGGATCCAATGGCGTTGGTACTGGCCAATGCGGCGGCCGATGCGGTGGAGCGGATTGGACTTCCGGAAGCGAGGATTCCACTGGCACAGGCAGTGATCTATATTGCCAGTGCTCCAAAGGACAATTCTGCAATAGTTGCGGTGGACTCAGCTCT
>JAJDAX010000003.1 GCA_029261615.1 Nitrospinaceae bacterium | reverse complement strand
CCCTCGGTGCAAACATAAACCCCTTCTTCATGATGTTGATGCCCAAGATTGTGCACCGCTTCGTGCAGCGACCAACGGACCTCCGGGCAAAACGGTTCCTTCTGGCGGATGAATCCCCAGCCCTTGTCTTTAAAAAAAGTCGTCTCCCGCCGCCGCGTTTCATCGATCAGGTCGTGCGGGATAACAAACTCTCCCGGTCGGTAACGGTCGTTGATGATGCCGGGCCCGGACCAGGCCACGATGCGCTCGACACCCACATCCTTTAGCGCATAAATGTTGGCACGGTAATTAACAAAGGGGGCGGTGACGGAGTAGTCCTCTTCGCCGTGGCGAGAGAGAAACCAGAAACCGTTATCTCCTGCTCCAAAGCGGTGCAGGGGGGCACTCGCGCCAAATGGCGTGTCGATCACACGACAGTCAACTTCATCGCCAAGCAAGCCACGGGTCAACAGATGATAAGCTCCGCTTCCACCAATGACTGCATGCTTATGGCTCATAGAGGGTGGGGTTGGGAGGATTAATCGATATACGTTTCGATGTCGCCCACATAATGCGCGGCGGAATCGCGGACACTGCGTTGTTCTTCTTCAGTGAGCTCGCGTTTAACTTTGGCTGGTGATCCCATCACCATACTGCCTTCCGGAATTTTCGTATTGGGGGTGACTAGAGAACCGGCAGCGACAATGCAGTTATCACCGATCTCCGCCCCATCCATCACGGTGGCTCCCATCCCGATCAAAACGCGCGTTCCCACGGTGCAGGCGTGCAGGGTTGCGTTGTGCCCGACCGTCACCTCATCGCCGATGATTAAAGGCAGCGTACGTCGGGCGACATGCAGGACGCAGCCGTCCTGAATATTGGTGCGCTTTCCAATGCGGATGTAATTGACGTCACCGCGCACAACAGCGTTGAACCACACACTGCTTTCCTCGCCGATTTCCACATCGCCGATGACATGTGCACTTTCCATCACCATGGCAGAAGAATGAATTTTGGGTTCCTGTCCTTTAAACGAATGAATCATGGGAATACCACCATTTCTGGAGATTGGGATAATTAAGCTTTAAAAAGAAGGGCCAGTATACAGCACCGATTAATGATGAAAACAGTATTTAATCATCCTGAAGGGGAATTTTAACAACGGTATAGATTAGCTTCCCTTATTTTATCAACCCTCTTATATGTTTCCTGTTATTTGCAGGCAATCATGGCTTCGCGCGCCGCATCAGCCAGCGGGCGGCGTTTATCGAATCCGGAAACAGGGGGCAGGATGCAGGCGGTCACTTCCAGACGAGGCACTTTTAAAAGATTGAGGACGTGCTGGGAAAAGGGGATGTCGTACCAGCAGGCAACCGAAGGCGTGTTTCCATCATGATACTTCAAAACCACTGGTAATACCGGCACCCCGGTGCGAATGGCGGCTTCAAAAGACGGTGTCTTGAAAGGCGCAATGGCAGAGCCATCCATTGCTCCTCCTTCAGGAAAAAGATGCACTGAAATACCTGTTTCCAATCGGGTTATCAATTGATCGACCAGGTTACGGCTGGACTGCCGCCGATTACGATCAACAAAGATGGCTCCCCCTACCCCGGCCATCCACCCAACCAGCGGCCACTTCCGGACATCCAGTTTGGCCACGAAGAAACCGGGCAACAGTGCGCCCATCACAAAAACGTCCGGCATCCCAATGTGGTTTGAGATCACCAGCAAGGGACCCCCAGGAATGGATACACCCTCTTGCCTGATCCGGATATTCAAAATAGAGCAACAGGTCCGAGCCCAGATCTGCCCCCAATAAGCGGCCAACCTCCAGCGTATTTTTTTTCCAAAAGGAAGAAAGACACAAAGCAATGCGGCAAGAAAAATAAACACCGCTTGTGTTATGAGAACTCCAAGAAACCGTAGGGGGACACGAAGGAAAGTCATACGCGCCTAAAAAAGATAAGAGCGGCGAGGATAGCAGCTCAGCATGTCTGTGCCGACGAGCCGCACGCCGTTTTCAAAATAGGAAGTGAACATCTGCTCTCGGGTGATCGAAACGCGACGGGCCTCTCCCATACTGGATAACATCGCATCCACCGCGCAATTCCAGGCTTTGTTCGCCTGCATCCAACCATAGTGAACGTAGTCCCAACCGAGAAACGCATCCAATCCCACGACCCGCCTGATACGCCCCGCATTTTCTGCTTCAATTAAAAATTCGTTGACGGAACCGATACCGAAAATGACCTGCTCGAAAGAGACCCGACTTTTCGGATACAACCAGGCTCTCAAAATTTTATAAATATTGGGCGTTAGAACTTCCATGAGGACTGGATGAATCGGCGTTACCAAAATCTGGGTCCCGCTTTCTTCCAATCGACAAAAGGTTGCATCCAATACCTGGATCAATTCTTCTCCAGTTACGTTAAAAAGAAAGTCATTACCCAGGTCGGTTAAAAAAGCAAAGGTGCGATTACCTTCCTGATTGTATTGTCTTAGCGTTTGAAAAATTCCGCAGTCTTTTATTGGGGAAAAAATCAATGGCCAGAGACCGCCGGGAGCGACATACCCTCGACCGGGACCGAGCGCGGCGAGGACCCTGACTCGATGCTTCCTCAGGTTGACCCGCAGACAGTGGTTGAGCGCCCAATAGCCGCGCGACAGGTTGCTCGCCCCAAGAAGTGCGATGGTAACAGGCGAAACGCCACTCTCATCCAGGGTTTCCGAGAGAGTTATAGCACCGCCTTCGACGGGATCAGGGGTCGACCACGGGTCTTGTGCCATTTGGGTTTTGGGTGGAAAGAAATTATTGGCTACGATTGCCAAAGGGGTCACGAAACTGCGCAGGCAGATTGGCGCTATTCGCTCTGCCGTCAAGTCGGTCGATTAAATCCTGATAATAGGTAGCCATCCTTTGCTGCTCAACTATTTCCTTCCGAACTTTTGACTTGGATTTGTAATAACTCGCCCGGTTCAATCCGGAAAAATAGTTTTTGTATTTTTCCGTCCACCAGGTCAGCGGTCGACCACCATAAGAACCACCGGCACCCTCACGCAAGGGTTTCAGGATCAGCAGGTTTTGCTGACGGTCAATCTCAAAACGAAAATCATTCAAGAAGGTCATACCAAGAAGCCCGCCGTTGGGATCCATATGTGAATTAAATGTGGCTTCTACATTCGGGACCACCGCCTGGCCAACCTTGACAGAATTCAATACACCAATCGCATTCAATTCTTTTCCGCCTGCGGTGCTCACAATAATCTTCGGCTGTTTATCAATATTTCTGATTCCCAGCTGCGGCGCAACGGAAGGATGCAGCACCACCATGGACGCACCCGTGTCCAGCATCAGGCGCAATTTGGTACTGCCATTGATTGTCACATCAACAGCGTGGTTGCCGTTGCCCATGGGAATGAGCGGAACTTCTGCGCCATTTTTCGGAATCGCAATATTAAAACCGGAGCCACTGGTCGAACTGCCGCCACCTGCCCCGGAAGCATTGGTGGGGGCACTTCTCATGGTTTTGAATTTTCTCTGATTGCCTTTTCTGAATTTCGCTGGGATCTTGGAGACGCTGTCGGTGTAATGGGTTTTACCTTTATCATCTTTCCACTTATACATTTTTGCCTGAACAGGCCAGGAAATAAGAACACTCCCGAATAGCCCAATGGCGAAAATTATTGCAATCTTACTCCAGGGCAATCTGATTGACATATACTTCGCGTGGTCTTACGCCGTCGGAAGGCCCGACGACCTCATCGCGCTCCATAGTTTCAATTATACGTGCAGCTCTATTATAACCAATTCGAAGTCGTCTTTGTATCATTGATATTGAGGCTTGCCTCTCTTTGGCAACGATAGCCAGGGCCTGATCGTACAACTCATCATAATCCTCTTCTTCTTCAACCTTCTTCTCCTCCTCAAGGGCTGCCTGGGCAAACACATCCTCGTCATACTGAGGTTTCACACTTTGTTTTTTGATGAACTCCAGCAACCGGTTGATCTCT
>JAJDAX010000002.1 GCA_029261615.1 Nitrospinaceae bacterium | reverse complement strand
AGCTTGGAACCTGTGAGGTCTGCTTCTGCAAGATTTCCCCCGCTAAGGTCCAGTCCACTCAGGTCAAGGTCTGAAAGATCTTTGCCTGTCAGTTTGGTCTTGGATTCGACGACCTGATCGCGATTCATAAGCCTCCGGATTTAGAGTTCAACCAAATCTAGGATAAGGAATTGGGATTGTCAATTATCTAACCTTGAGAGGGGAGGGATTTTCCTCCCATGGGCAAAAATAGCCGTATTTTTGACACCTTCCTGTCTCTTTTGGACAGGAACGGGTCTGCTTAAATGATTGCTAAATATAGGGTTATTGCTTAATCTTCGGGATTTTGATTTTGGTACAGGTATTGCTTTATTTAGATAAGCCAGATGAGTTATTTAACGGAGAACATCATGAAAGATCACAAACAAAAGCCAAACAATAAAAAGCCGCAGAATCGACAAACGTTGGTATCCGGGGTTGATCAAAAAAACCATCAGGAAATGTATCTGGAACATCTTATGCGCATGACGGTAGGGGTTCTGGATCGGGGTTTCCAGAAAAGCTAAAATGAAACCTTTGGCCAAAGATAACCGGGTTCAGAAGAACACCGGGAAACTGGAAACGATTCCGACCACCTTGAATCTTTCGTTTCCCGGGCGTAGTGCCCTCGTACCTCGCAAGCAACGCGAACTTGAAAAAGGTTTGCGCAAAGAAGTTGTCAAAACTATTGACGAAGCTTTTGGGCAGGATTGAGCGCTCTTCCTGCTTTTAAGATGTCCTTCCTCAAAATTTTCCAATCAGAAGTTCACACACCTTAGCCATTCTTTACCGATCATTCATTTAAATTGTCCGAGTTGAATAGAGGTTTGAAGGGATAATCTTTATATGAAATTATCCTGATTCTGGCAGGTGGATGAAAAACGATGCTCCCTTTTCGATATCGCTTTCTACCCGGAGAGTGCCTCCGTGGCGTTCTACAATTTTGCGGCAGATGGAAAGCCCCATTCCAACTCCGGCATATTGTTTTTGGCCGTGCAGCCTTTCGAAGGGTTTGAAAATTTTATCCTGCTGGATAGGATCAATCCCGATACCATTGTCGTGAATTCCGATCAGCCAGAAGCCAGTTTCATTTTTTACTGCCGTTACCTGTATTTTAGGAGAATTGCCGGGAGAGCGATATTTGATCGCATTGTGCAGGAGGTTATAAAACATCTGCTGCATCTGTACCGGGTCGGCATGTAGAGAAGGTAGGGGGTCAACTTGAATCTGTGCCTGAGATTCTTCAATCTCCATTGCCAGTTCATTTAGTACAAACTGAAGTGACCTATCGAGTTGGATTTTCTGAATCGGTCGGCCCTGAGTTGTGACTCGGGATAAATTGAGTAAGCCATCAATCTGTGTCTCAAGACGGCCCACCGCCCGGTTCATAATTTCCAGATAATCCGAAGTGCGGTCGTCGATATTGTTTTGCAGGTGAGACGTTAACCGATCACTGAATAAGGCCAGCTTGCGCAATGGTTCCCGCAGATCATGCGATGCGAGGTGGGCGAAATCATTTACCTCGCGTACTTGTGCTTCGAGTTCCAACGATTTGGTTTCGAGAGCCAGCGTTCTTTTTTTGACCAACTCTTCCAGTTCACGGTTTTGTTCACTTGTTTTCTTAAACAAGAGGGCGTTTTCGATAGCCTGGGCGATGTGCTGCGCGATGATAGCCAACACCTTGTTGGTGTCAGGGTGGGGTCGGTGATGGGTCTCCTGAATTCGGGCAACGACCATACCAAGAACAGTCGATCGAGTGGCTAATCCCTGAAGCAGCCAGGTTGAATCGCCATTTTTCCCTTCAGTCCACATTGGTTTTGTTTGCTGCAGAGCCCAGGCAAAGGTGCCATTGTCAATCCAGTGATCAACTTCACTTTGGACGGTGTCCTGGTTGTCCCTGGGTTCACAAGTCTGAGTTTCGAACCGAGGGGTTTCGGCTTCCACCAGATACAAGGCCATCGTGTCGAAAGGCACCACTCGTTGCAGAAGTGGGCTGGCATCTCTGAAAATTTCGACTGGATCTTCCAGATGGTTAAAGCTTCGATGGATTTCCCCCAGCGAAGCAACCAATTCGAGAGCGGAGTAGTACCACTGGTTTTTTCGCTCCAGATGGTCCAGACGTGACTTCAGGTTTTGCGGAATTCCCTGTTGTAGTTCGTCCTGCTTGTCCATAGACATTAGCCTGTAAGAATGACACTGGCCGTCTCATCAAATTGGATGGAGACCTGTTTCCAAATGGCGGAGAGGTGTCCGGGTGTGAGCCCGATACGTTTCCACATGGTTTCATCAAGCGGTGGAATATAAACATCCCCACTGTTTCCAAGTTCCATTGCTATGGTGATGAGGTTTCCCAAATGAAGAATCGCCGTTTCCAGAAAAAAATCTTCTGCTTTTTCCGGATTGTGGTGATTAGTGATTACATGCTCTAGAAGGGGAGGAAGGTTCCAGGCGCGGCACAAGGCACCGCCAATGTCGCCGTGGTGAAATCCGATCAAATCCCTTTCGCGGTCAACCAGCGGCGGTTCGTCCGGAGATTCCCTCGTCAATACTTTGGACGCTTTTTCTGAAAGATTTTCAAACAGAATTAATCTCCCCACATCATGAACCATCCCGGTCAGGAAATAACGTTCAGCGTTGGGTTGCCGGCATTGATGGGCCAAAACCCGCGTGGCGATCCCGCACCCCAGGCTATGCCGCCAAAAGGAGTTCATGTCAATTTTGGGATCGGTGATGCCTTTAAACTTTGTGAGTACAGAGGTCGCAAGAGCGAGATCACGCAATTGCTCGGTGCCCACTACGGAAATTGCGTGGGTGATGGTATCGATTTTCTGGGGGAAATTGAAAAACGGGCTGTTGACAATTTTCAAAAGCCGTAGAGAAAGTGACGTGTCATTACTGATGACCTGAGCGACATCGCCGAAGGAACTTTCGGGGTCGGAGATGACCTCATTTATCAAATAGAAAATTTCGGGAAGTGACGAAATTCTGGGATTATTTTCAACAAGGCTGTCGGGTGTGACCTGCAAGGAATGCTTCCCCTTTTATGGTAACCGTGATTGGACTGCCAGTCTTATCAACTCCTGAATAGCTGGATGATCGGTGTTACTTTTTATAAAAAGAGATTTTACCTGTGTTTCCAACTCTTCATTTAATTCGGAATCGGATGAGGCACCATTTCCATTATCAACAGGTATTGAATCGGGGGGCATGACCTCCACCTCAGGAATGCCCCATGCTTTCAATGTCTGGATGCTATCCTCGGTCAGGCGTGTTCCTCGCGAAATCACCAGCTTGCCCAGATTGGTCTGGGCATCCTCACTAATTAACATGCCCGGCTTCAGGTGTTGCAAACGGATTCGGGTCATATTCGATTCCCTGTAAGAAAAAGCAGACAAACCAGAGCAACCGAGGGTATGGATTTAGCTCAAATGCCCTGTAAAGCCTTGAATATAATACCCGATTTAAATTTTATACCACTCTTTTTTTTGAAGAAAACA
>JAJDAX010000001.1 GCA_029261615.1 Nitrospinaceae bacterium | reverse complement strand
TGGGCAAACGCGGTAGATAATGTCGATGGTGTAATTCCCGTTTCCATGACAGCCAATCAGGTGAGCCCGCTTCAGTGGGAGATCATTTACACGGCAACGGACACTGCAGGAAATACTGCTTCCGCGACCAGGGTCGTGAATTTTGTCGACACCACACCACCAAACTTGACCTTGCTCGGGCCGGACCCTGCTGTGTTCACCAATGTGCCCTTTATCGAACCGGGTTTTACGGCTATCGATTCTGTTCAAGGCACAGTACCGGTGACGGTTACCCCATCCGGTCCTCAAACGGGAACCTTTGTTCTCACTTATACGGCGACTGATTTTTTCGGTAACTCGTCCACAGCAACCCGTACCGTTACTATATCCGACACCACGCCACCGGTGGTCACCTTAAACGGAGCCAACCCTGTAAACCTTCCTTCGGGTCAATCTTATGTTGATCCGTGGGCGATAGCATCCGACAACGTGGATGGAACTCTTACCGTCTCCGGGGCTTCGAATCAGGTTTCCCCAACCCGGTACGAAGTTACTTATTCGGCAACAGACGCCGTAGGCAACACCGGCACAGCCATTCGCATCATCAATATCGTGCCTTAGTAAATAAATTGAGTGGAAAAGCAAAACCCCTACCTCAAATAAAAGAGGTAGGGGTTTTTTGTTTTAACCGTTCAGGATCGATACTCTCAAACTTTAAAGAGCATTCATCATGCGGTTAGCATTCCGGGCAGGGTTGGGTGAGTGAGAACCCATCCACTCCATGCCGGTCGAGATGACTCATGCGTCCGTAACCGTCAACCGCGCGGGACCAGACGTGCAAGGTTTCCGCGAAGGCAGCCCGTGAGCAGGGCCCAAGCAACTCGAGAACTGTGAAGGTTTCCCTATAATCGCTCGGTGCCGTCAACGAGTACGCATGCGAAAGGTCATCCGTATCCACAGGGGAAGTGCCCACAGGGCCGTTGGCGCTTGCCAGGGACACGTGGTTGGAAACCGCGCGTGTCAGGTTGAAATCAAAGTCAGCAAAGTTGTTCGGATGGCTGGCTTTGAAATGCAACTGAGTGGTTGCTCCTGGAGCGAACTCGATGAATCCGCAAGGAGTGACCGTCAGGCCTGTGCCGGTAACCGGTTCAACTTTTGCTTCGCAGATATTGTTATCGACGCGAAGTACCATCCTGAACGCCAGGGTATGGCCTGAAACCGGATGCTGAATCCGGTTGTAGTTCCCAGCTGTTGTGGATGTGACTGTTCCCGTTCCGAACGGCGCAGGGACGTCTGTAACCTGCAGGTCGATACCTTCTGCCGTCCAGTCGACCAGTGCTCCGGTGCCCTTGAACAGTTCCAGTTTCAATTCATACTTCCCGGCGGCATTGAAGGCGCGTTGAGGGTCTGCTGCGCTACCCAGTTTATGGGTTTCAAAATGACCCGAGGCAAGATCTTCGCGTTCATCAACAACCGTCCACTCAATTCCGCCTGGAGGCAATGTGGCCGGTTTGATTTCATACAGGTCGGTTTGAATTCCTATCGGTTGAGGACCTAAAGGATAAGGCACATGCGAAACTCCGCCTCCAGTAGCCGGCTTGGCGTAATGCCGTACAACCGCACGAGTCAGCGGTGTCCAGTCACCGACTGGAGACAAAGGAGTGCCATCGCCTTCGGTCAGTCGACGATAAGACCATTTGTAATACTTTATATTCTTATTGTCGCGTAGTTTGGTCCGGCTGAACCATAACCGTGGTTCGAGTTTTCCGCCGAACGGCCGCTGTACCGTGTCGACGTTAAGGCCTTCCTCAGAGGCACTCGCACCCGGTCCAAGGATCTCCGACATGCTGATCTTGCGACCGATGGAGAGTACTTGCACCACGCATCCAGGGAGATCCGGTTCTTCGTCGCAGGCTGGAACCCGGTCATCGTTGACACGCAAGGTGACTTCGGTGCCGCACTTGTAATCCCAGTAGGTGTTGCACGGAATCGGTGGTTTGTAGACTGTTTCCCAACTCCCGTTGATTTCATATTCCACCCAGAAATAGAGATCGGGTTTGTCGCCATTGCATGGATAAATGATCGTGCCAGAGAAGCGACCCAGATTATCTGTTTCAAGAACGAGCACTTCATCGCAACGGAAGCGCCACCAACGCGGCCACAGACACAAGTAAGGTATCAGGAGCCGAATGTTGGAGGCGAGGGTCTCGCGAACCAGGTGAGTTGATGAAGAAGTAAGGTTGGCTTGCAGGCTGCGCAGTTGAATACTTTCGAAAGCTTCAGGAGAAGGTGGTTCGGGTTGCGGGTTAAAGGCAACTTCACTCAGCCGGTTCGTGATATTGGCCTGACGCAACAGGGGGCCAGGTGGTTCGGGTTGTGGATTGAACCCGATATTGTCGAAGTTTGGTGCAAAGGGTGGAGGATCTGGAATAGGGCGCGGCGGAACCGGGATGCGGGGTTTCAGGATTTCTTTTAGAATGTCATCGCGCAGGCGGAAGATTTCAATCTCTGGAAGCTTGTGGATCCACCAGAATAATTTATCCACTTCGCATACATGAACCCGTGCACCGCAAATGGGCATGCCGCTGTCAGACTTGACCACCCTGCCGCGAACCCAGCAAAGGCAAAGAATCCATTGGTCGATGATTGGACCTGGAATCCTGATCTTTCCGTTCAGGATACCTCCTGCCGAGATGACCGGTTCAAAAGCGCCCAGCCTCTCCATTCTCTGGATGGAGGGAAGGAGCTCATTGTCCATTTCTTCCGGTTCAGGGGCGATGAATAATCTACTGTGGCCAATGGTTCTGGGGGAGCTTTTCAAGGTCGCCCGGTTGGACCTTACTTGGGCCCGCTCAACAAGATTGCCGGCGGAATCGAAAAGATAAGCGGCAATCGGTCCTTTGAAGTCTGAACGCTGGCCCAGGTCAATGTGTAAAGTGGTTTGCTTGGTGTCACCTTTAGTTGTATTTCGGGTGATGACCCGTGGGGTCACCTTTTTTTCAGTGGCTAGTTTCTTATTGGTGGGCACTCTTCGCTTTGCCATAAAATTACATCTCCTTGAAATGAATTATTAAATACAGACAAGCTATCGACCAAAGTGGGATGAATTTTTCCTTTTACATAATTCAATAAAATGTGGGCGGGGCTACTCTTAAAAATATAGCAAACCGTATAT